>NZ_APIO01000007.1:0-107485 GCF_000408945.1 Pseudomonas sp. G5(2012) | reverse complement strand
GTCGCCGGCTTCGTCGAGCGCGCCGTGGCACAGCCGCACATCCGCCTGGTCACCGGCGGCAAGGCCGTGGAAGGCAACGGTTTCTTCTTCGAACCAACGGTGCTGGCCGATGCGCAGCAGGACGACGAGATTGTCCGTCGCGAAGTGTTCGGGCCGGTGGTGTCGGTGACCAAGTTCAGTGACGAGGCACAGGTGCTGGGCTGGGCCAACGATTCCGACTACGGCCTGGCGTCCTCGGTGTGGACCGCCGACGTCGGCCGCGCGCATCGCCTGTCGGCGCGCTTGCAGTACGGCTGCACTTGGGTCAACACGCACTTCATGCTGGTCAGCGAAATGCCCCATGGCGGGCAGAAGTTGTCGGGGTATGGCAAGGACATGTCGATGTATGGGCTGGAGGACTACACCGTCGTGCGGCATGTGATGTTCAAACACTAACCCCTTGTAGGAGCGAGCATGCTCCGGGCGGGTTTCCGACGATGGAGGTCAACGATAACGCGGGGAACCTGACGCCCCGCGGTGCCCTCCGGTTTCTCGCGAGCATGCTCGCTCCTACAGTACAGCGATGATTTCACCACGGTTTCAAGGTCGAAACCGGCATTACGCACCACTGGTTTCAAACACAACAATAACCACCGATCCGGGCAGCGCCTCCACGGCCCTGCCACGGCTTCGGACATCCGAAATCTGCCGATTTTCCGGAGAAACACACATGACTGCATCACCCGATCTCTCTACCGCCGTCGTCGACAGCGACGCCGAGCAACTGCGAAAACTGGGTTACACCTCCAACTTCAATCGCAGCATGAGCTTGTGGGAAAACTTCGCCCTGGGCTTCACTTATCTCTCGCCGGTCGTAGGGGTTTATACCCTCTTCGGCCTGTGCCTCGCCGCTGGCGGGCCGCCGATGTTCTGGGCCTATCTGCTGGTCGGTTGCGGCCAGTTGCTGGTGTGCCTGATCTTTGGTGAAGTGGTGTCGCAGTTCCCGATTTCCGGTGGCGTGTACCCGTGGGCCCGTCGCCTGGTGGGCAAGCGCTGGGCGTGGATGGTCGGCTGGATCTACTCCATCGCCCTGTGCGTCACGATTGCCGCCGTAGCCGTCGGCGCCGGCCCGTACCTGGCTGCCATGCTCGGTTTTGAACCGAGCAACAACACCAATATCGTCATTGCCCTGGTGCTGACGCTGTTTGCCACCCTGATCAACCTCAGCGGCACCAAGGTACTGGCGCGCATTGCCATGTTCGGCTTCCTCTGTGAACTGGTGGGTGCAGTGATCGTCGGCGTTTACCTGCTGGTCTTCGAGCGCCATCAATCAATTGGCGTGCTGTTCAACACCTTCGACATCAGCGTCGATGGTTCATACCTGCCGGCCTTCCTCACCGCCTCGCTGGCGGGTATGTTCCTCTACTACGGCTTCGAGGCCTGCGGCGACGTGGCCGAAGAAACCCCGAACCCGAGCAAGAAGATCCCGGTGGCCATGCGCATGACCATCTACATCGGCGGCATTGCGGCAATGTTCGCCTGCCTGGCACTGATCCTCGCCGTGCCAGACATGCAAGCGGTGATCGACGGCACCGACAAGGACCCGGTCGGCACCATCCTCAACAACGCTTTCGGCCCCGTGGGCTCGAAGATGGTGATGGGCGTGGTGATGATTTCCTTCATCTCCTGTGTCATCAGCCTGCAAGCGGCGGCGAGCCGCCTGTTGTACTCCTACGCCCGAGATGAAATGGTCATCGGCAGCCGACTGCTGAAGAAGATATCTCCGACCACCCAGGTTCCGGTTGCGGCGCTGTTCGTGTCCGGCGTCCTGCCAGCGCTGATCATCATCCTCGGCTTCTTCCTGCAGGATGCAGTCGCCACCATCGTCAGCTTCGCCGCCATCGGCATCTACCTGGCCTTCCAGATGATCGTGCTTGCGGCGCTGTATGCCCGCCTCAAAGGCTGGAAGCCCAGCGGCCAATTCACCCTCGGCGCCTGGGGCTGGCCGGTGAACATCTGCGCGCTGGTCTATGGCGTCGGCGCAATCGTCAACATGGCCTGGCCACGGACGCCGGATGCGGCGTGGTACATCAACTACGCCATGGTCTTGAGCACCACCATCGTCATTGGCCTGGGGTTGCTCTACATGTGGATCGCCAAGCCGTATGACCACGGCACAGCGCCTGCGGGGGATGCGTGGAAGGTTAGTCGCTAATGGAAATTGCCCCGGTGCCAAAAGACACCGGGGCAACCAAACGCTTTTAGCGGTCAAGCATTTCGAAACAGTTCCTGGCATCCCGTGGATGTATCCCCAGCTAGAGTTTCCCTACCACGCAAGTGGTACTGGTTGACGATAATCGCTGCAAGGCCTAGGGTGTTTACGTCGTTTACAGCGTATACATCTTTAGGAGAGCCACCATGGCCTCGCCCGTTTTGTCGTTTCGTGTCGAAGAACTCCTGGCCCAACAACTGGATCAGCTAGCGGCTGCCACCGACCGCGACCGTCAGTACCACCTCAAGCGTGCATTGGTTCGATATGTAGAAGCCGAGTCATGGCATCTGCAAGCCATAAGCGACGGCATATCCGATGCCGATGCTGGAAAACTGACCGACCTGGACGCCGTGAAGGCTAAGTGGGAAAAACGTGCCGAGCGTAGTACTGACTGAGAAAGCCGAAAGCGACCTGGACGCCATCCATGAACATTACCGAGAGGTCGTAGGCGCGGGTACTGCCATCGAGATCATTTCCACCATGCTGCAATGTTTCCGGCAGTTGGAACAGTTCCCCGGCTCAGGCAGGCCTTCTATCATGCCTGATGTACGAGAATTGGTACTTGGTCGTTATCCCTTCATTGCGCCGTATCGATTTGCCAATGGCCAGGTACAGGTGTTGAGGGTGCTGCATCAGCGTTCTGAACGTTCTCAGGATTGGTAAAGGGAGAACGTCCAGCCGCGACAGGATTGCCGCGACTGGATGTTCCATTTCTTCAAAACCGCGAAACACTGCGCATCGCATCCACCAGATAACGCATCGCAATGCGATCACTCTCCGACAACTCGCGATAGCGCTCCACCAACTTCATCTCCTCGTTATTGAGCCGACGTCTCCGCCGGCCAGTAGATAGGCACGCAAAGATTCCCAGGATTTCGGTGATGCCTTGTACTTTCGACATGGACGATGTCCTTCTCTACGTCAAAGAAAACTTCAGATATTGCATCGCCCTACCCTTTTCAGTAGCACCCTGTGTCCACTGAAGCCCACCGGCCCGAAGGGCAGAAACCGGTCATGCCCATAGAATAGAAATTATCTGGGCGCTGAAAAGGGCTTTTTAGAGTAATTAGTCGAAAAAAGCGTAAATGCCCTATAAATCAGAAACCCCTGTCGGAAACGTTAACCGACATCTCTTGTTTCATTGCCGCGCCATCGTCACGCCATCAATCATTTTTGCTGCGCAACCGAACGGTTTAAGCTATCCCTTATCTGTTTTAAGGCAGTTGCGTTTGGCCGAAGGCATGTCCGAACCGAAATTTTTGATCCAGCAGTGCCAGGAACGGCGCGGGATCGTTCACGACAGGTTGTACTTATGCATCGCAGGAATTTGCTAAAAGCCTCCATGGCCATCGCCGCCTACTCCGGTTTGTCGGCCACCGGCCTGCTCGCTGCCGGTGCCTGGGCAAGCAATGGCACAGCGGACGGCGAAGCCCAGGCGTTCGACTTCGAAGCGCTGAAGGTCCAGGCCAAGCAACTGGCCAGCAACCGCTACCAGGATACCAAGCAGGTGCTGCCGCCCACCCTGGCGACCATGACCCCGCAGAATTTCAATGCCATTCGCTATGACGGCAAGCATTCGCTGTGGAATGACTTGAATGGTCAGTTGGATGTGCAGTTTTTCCATGTCGGCATGGGTTTCCGCCAGCCGGTGCGCATGTACAGCGTCGATCCCAAGACCCACATGGCCCGCGAAGTGCATTTCCGCCCTTCGTTGTTCAATTATGAGAATACGTCCGTCGACACCCAGCAGCTCAAGGGCGACCTGGGCTTTTCCGGGTTCAAGCTGTTCAAGGCGCCGGAACTGGACAAACACGACGTGGTGTCTTTCCTCGGCGCCAGCTATTTCCGAGCGGTAGACGCCACTGGCCAGTACGGCTTGTCGGCCCGCGGGCTGGCAATCGACACCTATGCGAAGAAGCGCGAAGAATTCCCCGACTTCACCAAGTTCTGGTTCGAGACGCCAGACAAGGACAGCACGCGCTTCGTGGTCTACGCCTTGCTCGATTCTCCGAGCGCGACCGGCGCCTACCGTTTTGACATCGATTGCCAGGCCGAACGCGTGGTGATGGAGGTCGACGCCCATGTCAACGCGCGCACCGCCATCGAACAACTGGGCATCGCGCCGATGACCAGCATGTTCAGCTGCGGTACCCACGAGCGCCGTATGTGCGACACCATTCACCCGCAAATCCACGACTCCGATCGCCTGGCGATGTGGCGCGGCAATGGCGAGTGGATCTGCCGCCCGCTGAACAATCCGGCCACCCTGCAATTCAACGCCTTCACCGACAAGGACCCGAAAGGTTTCGGCCTGGTGCAGACCGATCATGAATTCGCCAGCTATCAGGACACCGTCGATTGGTACAGCAGACGCCCGAGCCTGTGGGTAGAACCGACGACCGCGTGGGGCGAAGGCTCTATCGATCTGCTGGAAATTCCTACCACCGGCGAGACACTCGATAACATCGTTGCCTTCTGGACCCCGAAAAAACCGGTCGCTGCCGGCGATTCACTGAACTACGGCTACAAACTCTACTGGAGCGCCCTGCCGCCTGTCGGCACGCCCTTGGCACGGGTCAACGCAACCCGTTCAGGCATGGGCGGTTTCACTGAAGGCTGGGCGCCGGGCGAACACTACCCGAAGGTCTGGGCCCGACGCTTCGCCGTGGATTTCAACGGTGGCGGCCTGGATCGCCTGCCGCCAGGCACGGGCATCGAACCGGTGGTCACCTGTTCCAACGGAGAGGTGAAGGACTTCAACGTGCTGGTGCTCGATGACATCAAGGGCTACCGCATCACCTTTGACTGGTATCCGACCAACGACAGTGTCGAGCCGGTGGAGCTGCGCCTGTTCATTCGCACCAATGACCGGACGCTGAGTGAAACCTGGTTGTACCAGTACTTCCCGCCGGCACCGGACAAGCGCAAGTACAGCTGACGGAGAAAACAAAGCCCCGGTCAAATCGACCGGGGCTTTTGGTTTGCGACCTCACTCAATCCCGCAAATCCGACTCATGAATGGGTTGGTCACGATGGGTCGCGCGGTGATATTGCGCCGGCCAAATGGCTTTGCGCCCACCCAGGTCATCGTCGGCATGCAATGCCCAATAAGGATCACGCAACAGCTCACGAGCGAGGAAGATGATGTCGGCCTGGCAGGTGCGCAGGATATGTTCGGCCTGTGCAGGCTCAGTGATCATTCCTACCGTACCGGTAGCGATGCCTGACTCCTTGCGCACACGTTCGGCGAAGCGGGTCTGATAACCCGGACCCGTGGGGATTTCCGCGTTGACGGCCGTACCGCCTGACGACACGTCGATGAGGTCCACACCCAAGTCCTTAAGGCGTCGCGCCAGCTCGACGGTTTCATCCGGGTTCCAGCCATCCTCCACCCAGTCGGTGGCGGACACCCGCACGAACAGCGGTAATTCTTCGGGCCAGACCTTGCGCACCGCTTCGGTGACCTGCAAGACCAGGCGAATGCGGTTTTCGAATGAACCGCCGTACTGGTCACGCCGCTGATTACTCAGGGGCGAAAGAAACTGGTGCAGCAGATAGCCATGAGCCGCATGCACTTCGACCACCTTGAAACCGGCGGTCAACGCGCGCTTCGCCGAGTCGACAAAGGCCTGGATGACGTCAGCGATCTCGCCTTCGTCCAGCTGCTTGGGTTGTGTGTGTTGCGGATCAAAGGCGATTGGCGACGGGCCAACCGGCAACCAGCCGCCCTCGTCAATCTTTACGCTGCCATGCTTGCCGAGCCAGGGTCGATAGGTACTGGCCTTACGCCCTGCGTGGGCCAGCTGGATGCCAGCAACGGCGCCTTGAGCGGCAATGAAACGGGTGATGCGTTGCAAGGGTTCGATTTGTTCATCGTTCCACAGGCCAAGGTCCTGGGCGGTGATTCGCCCGTCGGCCGTGACTGCCGTGGCTTCCGTAAAGACCAGTCCGGCGCCGCCGACGGCGCGACTACCGAGGTGGACCAGGTGCCAGTCATTGGCCAGGCCATCGACGCTCGAATACTGGCACATTGGCGATACCGCAATGCGGTTGAGCAGGGTCAATTGACGAAGAGTGTAGGGTTCAAGCAGCAGACTCATGGGGCACCTCTCAAATCAGTGGGCAGGCTCCAGGGTTCTGTTTGAATAGTCGACGAGTGACATGAAAGGGATGCAGCACCCGCCCCCGCGGGCAAAAAATTGACAATACGTCACAAGGATAATCAAGCAGTGCTTTAGAGCCTAGTCGACATCGGGGGATGTCGCCCCTCCCTGTAGGAGCGAGCATGCTCGCGATGGGGTCCCAGTCACCGCGGGGTGTCAGGTAGCCAGCGTCATCGTTGGCGACCATCGCGAGCATGCTCGCTCCTACAGTGCCAGGGGTTCAACGCGGTTCAATGTGGGCGATCATCAGTTGCACGGTCTCATTGCCGCGAAACTCGTTGACGTCGAGTTTGTAAGCCAGCTCCACCCACTTGATGGTCGGGTTTGGCCAGACCTCACGGTCGATCCCGAAGGCAATGCCATCGAGCTTGACCGAGCCGCACTCGCTCCTGAGCACCACCTTGAGGTGGCGTTCACCGACGACACGCTGCTCGACCAACTGAAACACGCCATGAAACAGTGGCTCCGGGAAGTGCTGGCCCCAAGGCCCGGCGTGGCGTAATGCACGGGCCAGTTCGAGGTGGAATTCTTCGACCGCCAGAACCCCGTCCGACAGCAAGCGCCCGGTCAGGTCTTCGTCGCGCAATTGCCGACGCACTTCGGCGTCAAAAGCTTCGGCGAACAGTGGAAAATTCGCCTCCGGCAGCGTCAGGCCAGCGGCCATGGCATGACCACCGTACTTGGTGATCAGGTTCGGATGCTGCGCCGCCACCACGCTCAGGGCATCGCGAATATGAAAGCCCTGTACCGAACGCCCCGAGCCCTTGAGCAACCCGTCGCCGGCATCGGCGAAGGCGATGGTCGGACGGAAATAACGCTCTTTCATGCGCGAGGCCAGGATGCCGATGACGCCCTGATGCCATTCGGGATCGAACAGGCACAAACCGAATGGCATCGATTCCACCGGCAAATCCTTGAGCTGGGCCAACGCTTCACGCTGCATGCCCTGCTCGATGGATTTACGGTCCTGGTTCATCCCGTCCAACTGCGCCGCCATTTCCCGCGCCAGCGCCACGTCTTCGGTCAGCAGGCATTCGATGCCCAGGCTCATGTCATCCAGTCGCCCGGCGGCGTTGAGGCGTGGACCGACGATAAACCCCAGGTCGGTGGAGGTGATGCGCGCATGATCACGCTTGGCCACTTCGAGAATCGCCTTGATCCCCGGCCGGGCACGTCCGGCGCGTATGCGTTCCAGGCCTTGATGCACCAGGATGCGGTTATTGGCATCCAGCGGCACCACGTCGGCCACGCTGCCTAGCGCCACCAAATCGAGCAATTCGCCGATGTTCGGCTGCGGCTTGCTGGCGTACCAGCCGAGTTCGCGCAAACGCGCGCGCAAGGCCATCAGCACATAGAAAATCACCCCGACGCCGGCCAGCGCCTTGCTCGGGAACGTGCAACCGGGCTGGTTCGGATTGACGATGGCATCGGCCAGCGGCAGGTCATCGCCCGGCAAATGGTGGTCGGTGACCAACACGTTGAGCCCGGCCTTTTTCGCCGCGGCCACGCCTTCGACACTGGAAATGCCATTGTCCACGGTAATCAGCAACTGCGGCTGACGCTCCAGGGCCACCGCAACGATCTCCGGGGTCAGGCCGTAGCCGTAGTCGAATCGGTTGGGCACCAGATAGTCGACATGCGCCGCACCCAACAGGCGCAAGCCCAAGGTGCCCACGGTACTGGCGGTGGCACCGTCGGCATCGAAGTCGCCAACGATCAGGATCCTCTGGCGCTGCTGGAGTGCGGTCACCAGCAGATCCACCGCTGCCTCGATGCCCTTGAGCTGCTGGAACGGAATCAGCCGTGCCAGGCTTTTGTCCAGTTCGGCTTCGGATTGCACGCCCCGCGCTGCGTACAGCCGGGTCAGCAGCGGTGGAATATCACCGAGAAATGGCAGGGTGTCGGGCAGCTGGCGAGGTTCGATGCGCATGGGGTGACAGGGGCTTCTCTTCAATACGTAGGATAAAACCGGTGAGGCAGCGACTGATCAGCCGCGTTCGCCCAACAGCCACTGCAACTGGACTTCATGCTGGCCGCGGTCGTCGGTGACGAAAATCGTCCCTTCGCTGATCATCACGTCCCACTTGATCACCCGGGGCATGTCTTTGGCCAGGGTTTCCAGGACTTCCTGAGGGACCGCCGCGATGTTGACGTTTTTCAGGTTCTTGATCGCCGGGATCACCTTGCCTTCCCACACGCGCAGGCTGCCGTAGGCCAGCAGGCTGGTGCGCTCGGTGCGGCGCGAGCACCAGGTCAGGCGATCGGCGTCCGGTTGGCCGACTTCGATCCAGTGCAGGACGCGGTCATCCAGGCTCTTCTCCCACAACGCCGGTTCATCCACGTCCGACAGGCCACGGCCGAACGACAGTTGCTCGTTGTACCAGAGGGCGTAGGCCAACAGGCGCACGGTCATGCGCTCTTCGGTTTCCGAAGGGTGGCGGGCGATGGTCTGCTTGACGGACTCGTAGACGCTGCGATCGAGGTCGGTGAGGTTCAGTTCAAACTTGTAGGTCGTGGACGGCTGGGCCATGAACGGGCTTCTTGATACGTGGAAAGGCGGCAAGTCTAACCGATGCAGCCACCAATCAACGAATAGAAGGCGATCTCCCTTGGGCGCCTGACAGTCGGCTATGTTAAAACTCTGTACTCGCTAAACCTTTGTCCAACAGGAGCCCGCATGCCGTCCTCTGCCAAACCGCTCTCAGGTCTGAAAGTCATCGAATTGGGTACCTTGATCGCCGGCCCGTTCGCCTCGCGCATTTGCGCTGAATTCGGTGCCGATGTGGTCAAGGTCGAATCGCCGGACGGCGGCGATCCATTGCGCAAATGGCGCAAGTTGTACGAGGGAACTTCGTTGTGGTGGTTCGTCCAGGCTCGCAATAAAAAGTCGCTGACGCTCAACCTCAAGCATCCGGACGGCCAGGCGGTCCTGAAGAAACTGCTCAGTGAAGCGGACATCCTGATCGAGAACTTCCGCCCCGGCGTACTGGAAAAGCTTGGCCTGGGCTGGGACGTCCTGCATGCATTGAATCCAAAGCTGGTCATGGTGCGGCTCTCGGGCTTCGGCCAGACCGGCCCGATGAAGGATCAACCCGGGTTTGGCGCGGTCGGCGAATCCATGGGCGGCCTGCGCTACATCACAGGGTTCGAGGATCGGCCGCCGGTGCGCACCGGGATTTCCATCGGTGATTCGATTGCCGCGCTGTGGGGCGTGATCGGTGCCCTCATGGCCCTGCGTCACCGCGAGGTCAATGGCGGTCAGGGGCAAGTGGTGGACGTGGCGCTGTACGAGGCGATCTTCGCCATGATGGAAAGCATGGTGCCGGAGTTCGACGTGTTCGGCTTCATCCGCGAGCGCACCGGCAACATCATGCCGGGCATTACGCCTTCATCGATCCACACCAGTGCCGATGGCAAGCATGTGCAGATTGGCGCCAATGGCGATGCGATCTTCAAGCGCTTCATGCTGCTCATTGGTCGGGAAGACCTGGCCAACGATCCGCTGCTGGCCAGCAACGACGGCCGCGACAGCCGTCGCGACGAAATTTATGGGGTCATTGATCGCTGGGTCAATTCGCTGCCCCTAGACACCGTCATCGCGCAGTTGAACCAGGCCGACGTACCGGCCAGCCGGATCTTCAGCGCCGAAGACATGTTCAGCGATCCTCAGTACCTCGCCCGGGAAATGTTCCTGCAGGCCAAGCTGCCCGATGGCAAGGACTTCAAGATGCCAGGGATCGTGCCGAAACTCTCAGAGACACCCGGTGATTGTGAATGGGTCGGCCCGCAACTGGGTGAGCACAATGCCCAGGTACTCCAGGAACTTGGCTATGACGCGTCGCAGATCACACAACTGCGCAAAGACGGAGCCATCTGAGCTCAAGCGTTTGTTTGCGCGACTCATCAAGCCCGGCCTGCTGTTGGCCGGGCAGCGCCTGGGCGCGTTGGCGAGCCTGGCCCTGATCGTTACGCTGGCCTCGCCGGTGTCGGCGCAGCCCAAGGAATCCCTGGTCTGGCTGAAACGCGATCTACCGCCGCTGTTCATTTTCAACGGGCCGGGAAAAGGCCAGGGGATCATCGATCAATTGCTGCGGCAGCTGATCGCCGGCATGCCGCAGTACCGGCACAGCGTGATGAAGGTCAATCGTGCCCGTGGCTTGCAAATGCTTCACGAACCGTCCCTCACCTGCGATGCAGCGTTGAACTGGAGCAAGGAACGCGAAAGCTGGATCGCATTTTCCCTGCCGGTCTTTCGCGCCATGAGCAATGGCCTGGCCGTGCGCAGCAACGAGCGGGAGGTACTGACGCCGTTCCTCAAGGATGGTGAGGTGGACCTGGCGGCCCTGTTGGCCACCGGCAACGTGACCTTGGGCATTGTTGCCGAACGCAACTATGGCGAATACCTTGACGCCCTGCTCAAACAGGCGCCGGGCAAGGCGCTGACGCTTCATTACGGCAACGACGCCTTGGGCAGCCTGCTGCAAATGCAACGCCTGGGACGCCTGCAGTTGCTGTTGGGCTATCGCCCGGAAATTCGCTATCAGGCGCGACAACAAGGGATCGCGGAAGAGGAGCTGCAGTTCTATCCGGTTCGTGGCACCGGCAGATACCTGTCCGGCTACATCGGCTGCACCAATACGCCCCTGGGGCGGCAGGCGATCATCGAGATCAACCAATTGCTGCGTGCCCTGCCCCGAGACCATTTGAGCGAGGCGTATGCCGGCTGGCTCGACCCGCAAAGCCGCACCGACTACCTGCGAGCAGCCCGGGAATTTTTCGAGCATCAGGACGGCTACTGACAATTGCCAGGCAAAAAGAAACCCCGAGAAGTGGGGAGACGACTCGGGGTTAAACGTGGTCTTTCAAAGACCAGTAACAGCAAGCGGCAAGCACCGGAGCACAATGCTTGATCCCACTGTTACTGGATCTGACTGATAAGGATGCAGGAAGGTTCCCACAACCGGCCATTCAATTTCGGCTAGCCACCAACTTGTCCTGTGCCGCATTGCGCAACGCTGCGATAACACAGGGCTCCAGGCGTCCTTCAGCAATCAGCACATCGCGGTGCAGGCCGTCGACGACATCCGTCAACTGACGCTTGTCGGCCAACTGCGCCTGATTGAACACCCGATCGACCACTATGGCACCGATAGCATTCTTCAAGGTCACCCGGCATTCGCCATGTATGCCTGACGGGGTTAACGTCACCTGGTACGGGCTCAGAGCCTCACCGAGCAATAGACTGATACTTTCCATCCGATCACCACTCAATAGTCCGAAAACAAAGTGCCTGGGGCGTGTGTACTGTAAATGACCGCTGGGCCGAGTAGAAAGTTCTGAAAACCGCGTGCAGTTGAGCCTGCGCCTGCGGTCGATAGAGCATGCACGGCGAAGATGACAGGGAAAAAACATCAGCCTCACGCCTGTCCGGCCAAACGGTACCTCCAGAGTAGGGAGAGCAAACCAGACAGGCTGGCGGCCAAAAGGCCCCATCCAGCCCATGGGGCAAATTGTTGCCAGGCTGTCGGGAGGGGATCGCCATCGAGCCACTTCGAACGCAAGGCACGTAGTTCAGCGGGAGGAAAAGCCTCAAGGGCCTTGTTGAGGATGCTCAGCAGTTGCAATTGGCCTTTGCGCACCGTCAGGTAGTCCGGGTCCCACTGGCCTTCCACGATTTGCCCCACCTGAAGCTGGCCCAAGGGTAAGAGTCGTGCGCCTGTTTCGCTTTCGATGGTGGCATGGGCCTCCCCGCTTTCCACCAGCGCGCGGGCTTGCGCATAGGTCTTGACCGAACGCAACTCGATGGTGGGGTGGTCACGACGAATCACCGCTTCCAGCACATGCCGGGTCGGCAGTACCAACACGTGCTTGGCCAACTGCTGCAGTGACTCGACCTGCGGTGCCCCGGCCCGCCCGACAAACACCCAGCCAGAGCCGCCATAGGAATGACTGAAATCCAGGAACACCCTGCGCTCGTCATTCATTGCCAGCGTGGTGCTCATGTCCGCTTCTGCGCGCTCCAGGCTTTGAAGCATATGCTCGATGGAGAATGACTCGACATGGACAAAGCGCAGCCCCGTCATGGCGCTGATGCGATCGAGCATGTCCCTGTTAAGGCCGCTCCACTGGCCATGTTGATTCTTGAACAGGTAGCGCGGGTATTCCAGCGACGCTACCTTGACGGGCGGATGCCCGGCAATCCATTCAAGTTCCCGGGCATCCAGCGCGATCCGGACACCGCCGCCCGCCTTTTCCGGTTCACGAGCCGGATCAGGCGCGGCGATTGCCCACTGGGCCAAGATGAACAGGACACTGAGCAATAGCAGCCAGCACGCCGCTGGCCTGGATCGTCTGTAAACCGGCATTGCCACATCCTTGCAGATCCGTTCGCCCCTCTCCGTGGACGAATCCTGTTGGCAAGTGTGGCATGCAAAAACAACAAAGCCCGTCAGTAGACGGGCTTTGTTGTGTGACAGGGTTTGCCCGTTACAAAGGCTTACCGCGGTTACCGTGCTGGCTGACAAAGGCCTGCACGGCCTTCAGGTCATTCGGCAATACGGTGCAGCGCTCGTCTCTTTCAAACAAATCAGAAAGATGTGCAGGCAGCTCGAGGGCTTTTCCTACACCGGCTTTCTCCACGGCGTCCGGGAATTTGACCGGATGGGCCGTGCCCAGGATCACCATCGGGATATCCAGGCTGCGACGGCATTCGCGGGCGGCCTTGACGCCGATCGCGGTGTGCGGGTCCAGCACTTCACCGGTCTGTTCAAAGACCTCGGCGATGGTTTCGCAGGTTTGCTCATCGTCCACGGCCAGTGAGTCGAACAGTTTGCGCGCTTCCGTCCAGCGCTCCTGTTCGACGCTGAAACCGCCGCCCTGCTTGAAGCTGTCCATCAGCCCGGCAATCGCCGCGCCATTGCGACCGTGCAGGTCGAACAGCAGGCGTTCGAAGTTCGAGGACACCATGATGTCCATCGACGGCGACAGGGTCGCGTGCAGGGTTTCCTTGACGTACTGGTTGCCGCTCATGAAGCGGTGCAGGATGTCGTTGCGGTTGGTGGCGACGATCAACTGGTTGATCGGCAGGCCCATGTTGCGTGCCAGGTAACCGGCGAAGATGTCGCCGAAGTTACCGGTTGGCACCGAGAACGCCACCGAGCGCGCCGGACCGCCCAGTTGCAGGGCTGCGTGGAAGTAGTAGACGATCTGGGCCATGATCCGCGCCCAGTTGATCGAGTTTACCGCCACCAGGCGCGTGCCCTTGAGGAAGCCCTGGTCGGCGAAGCTCGCCTTGACCATTTCCTGGCAGTCATCGAAGTTGCCTTCGATGGCGATGTTGTGAATGTTCTCGCCGAAAATGGTTGTCATCTGCCGACGCTGCACTTCGGACACACGGTTGTGTGGGTGCAGGATGAAGATGTCGACGTTTTCGCAGTGCTTGCAACCTTCGATGGCCGCCGAGCCGGTATCGCCGGAAGTGGCGCCAACGATCACCACGCGCTCGCCGCGTTTTTCCAGCACGTAGTCGAGCAGGCGACCGAGCAGTTGCAGGGCGAAGTCCTTGAACGCCAGGGTCGGGCCGTGGAACAGCTCCAGCACCCATTCGTTGCCGTTCAGCTGACGCAGCGGCGCGACGGCGCTGTGGGCAAACACACCGTAGGTTTCTTCAAGGATCTTTTTGAAATCGGCATCCGGGATGCTGCCGGTGACGAACGGACGCATAACGCGGAAGGCCAGCTCGTGATACGGCAGGCCGGCCCAGGAAGCGATTTCTTCCTGGGTGAAACGTGGCAGGTTTTCCGGGACGTACAGACCGCCGTCGGTGGCAAGGCCTGCCAGCAGGACGTCTTCGAAATTCAGGGCCGGTGCCTGGCCGCGGGTACTGATGTAACGCATGACTGACTCCATTGGGACAGTGTTCGCAATGCCGGGCGCCGGTCACGGCGCCCGGTAATCGATAACGGCTTAGTTCAGGTGCTCGACGCGAATCCGCACGACCGGGCCAACCACGCCCTGGAGCGCTTCCAGTGCCTTGATGGCGTCGTTGATACTCTGTTCCACCACACGGTGGGTCAGCAGGATCATCGGTACCAGGCCATCGTGCTCCTCGGCTTCCTTCTGCATGATCGATTCGATGTTGATGCCACGCTCGGACAGGATGCTGCCAACCTGGGCGAGGACGCCCGGATGATCCTTGGCCTGGATCCGCAGGTAGTACGCGCTTTCGCAGGCATCGATTGGCAGGATCGGGTGCGCCGACAGCGAATCCGGCTGGAAGGCCAGGTGCGGTACGCGGTTTTCCGGGTCCGAGGTCATGGCGCGAACCACGTCCACCAGGTCGGCAATCACCGACGAAGCGGTCGGTTCCATGCCAGCACCCGCACCGTAGAACAGGGTCGAACCGGCGGCGTCGCCGTTGACCATCACCGCGTTCATCACGCCGTTGACGTTGGCGATCAGGCGATCGGCCGGGATCAGCGTCGGGTGCACGCGCAGCTCGATACCGGCCGCGGTGCTGCGCGCCACGCCCAGGTGCTTGATGCGGTAGCCCAACGCTTCGGCGTAGTTCACGTCAGCGGTGGTCAGCTTGGTGATGCCTTCGGTGTAGGCCTTGTCGAACTGCAACGGGATGCCGAAGGCAATGGACGCCAGGATCGTCAGCTTGTGCGCCGCATCGATGCCTTCGACGTCGAAGGTCGGGTCGGCTTCGGCGTAGCCCAGGGCTTGCGCTTCGGCCAACACGTCTTCGAAGGTACGGCCTTTCTCGCGCATCTCGGTGAGAATGAAGTTGCCGGTGCCGTTGATGATGCCAGCCACCCAGTTGATGCGGTTGGCGGACAGGCCTTCACGGATCGCCTTGATCACCGGGATGCCACCAGCCACGGCTGCTTCGAACGCAACGATCACGCCCTTCTCGCGTGCCTTGGCGAAAATTTCATTACCGTGAACGGCGATAAGCGCCTTGTTCGCGGTGACCACATGCTTGCCATTCTCGATGGCCTTGAGTACCAGCTCGCGGGCAACGGTGTAGCCGCCCACCAGCTCTATGACGATGTCGATCTCAGGGTTCGTGGCCACTTCGAAGACATCGGTGGTAATCGCAATACCGGTCGTTTGGAACTGAGGCTTTGGCGTGCGCGTGGCAATTTGTGCCACTTCGATTCCACGCCCGGCACGACGAGCAATTTCCTCGGCGTTGCGCTGAAGTACGTTGAAGGTACCGCCACCGACGGTCCCTAACCCACAGATGCCTACTTTGACCGGTTTCACTGTGAACTCCCCATAAAACGGCCGACTCGAGGCCGGCCGTGAAAACAGCCGCATGCTCGCGGCTCACTATTGATGGCCCGACTGAGCTGCCGTCGGACCACACGCGTCAAAGGCTGACTCGAATTACTTGGCGCCCAGCGCCAGTTTGGCGACTTGTGGCGCTGGCTGGTAGCCCGGAATGACCTGACCGTCCGCCAAAACGATGGCCGGTGTGCCGTTCACACCAATCGACTGGCCGAGGGCGAACTGCTTGGACACCGGGTTATCGCACTTGGCGGCCTTGATTTCCTTGCCGTCGACCATCTTGTCCATGGCCGCTTTCTTGTCTTTGGAGCACCAGACCGCCTGCAACTGCTCGTCACCCGGCGAACCCAGGCCCTGGCGCGGAAACGCAACATAGCGCACTTCGATGCCGCGCTTGTTCAGTTCAGGCACTTCGGCGTGCAGTTTATGGCAGTACGGGCAGGTGGTGTCGGTGAACACGGTGATGTGCGACTTGGTTTCACCAATGGCCGGGTACACCACGGTTTCCGCGACAGGGATTGCGTTGACCAGCTTGGAAACGCCCAGGCGTTCGGTCTTCTCGGTCAGGTTGACCGGCTTGCCGTCCTTGAGCTGGAACATGTAGCCCTGGACGACGTACTGGCCGTCGGCACTGGCGTACAGCACACGGCTGCCCTGGAGCTTGACTTCATACAGGCCCGGCAGTGGGCTGGCGGAGATACTTTCTACCGGAACTTCGAGCTGGAGGTTTTCCAGGCTTTTACGAATGGCTTTATCGGCCGCGTCATCGGCGACGGCAAAGGTGCTGACCAACGCAATGGCGGCGGCGAAAATCTGGGTCAGACGCATGAGAACTCCTGAAGGCGGACAAATGAGACGCTCGGAACGCCCGTGCCGAAACACCGGGTCATAAACGCCCATCGTGCAAACCGGCAAAGCCTACCACATAAGGCTCGTGTGGCCGACTCCCGGTGATACAAGGCATCGCAGACCGTTTTTCTGTGGGAGCGAGCCTGCTCGCGAAAGCAGTGTGGCAGCCAAAGATGGTGCAGCTGGTCCACCGCATTCGCGAGCAGGCTCGCTCCCACAGGGGACAACATTAGCCTCGAGGATGGTGTTTGGCGTGCAGGTCCTGCAACCGCGCCCGGGCGACGTGGGTATAGATCTGCGTGGTCGACAGGTCGCTGTGGCCGAGCAGCATCTGCACCACCCGCAGGTCCGCACCGTGATTGAGCAAGTGCGTGGCGAACGCATGGCGCAAGGTGTGCGGCGACAGCGACTTGCCGATCCCGGCAACCTTGGCCTGGTGCTTGATCCGGTGCCAGAACGTTTGGCGGGTCATCTGCTCGCCGCGCAGGCTCGGGAACAACACATCGCTGGGCCGCCCGCCGAGCAACTCACCACGACCATCGCGCAGATAACGTTCAACCCAGACAATCGCCTCCTCGCCCATCGGCACCAGCCGCTCCTTGCTGCCCTTGCCCATCACCCGCAACACGCCCTGGCGCAGGTTGACCTGCTCCAGCGTCAGGCTGATCAGCTCTGTCACCCGCAGGCCACAGGCATAGAGCACTTCGAGCATGGCCCGGTCGCGCTGGCCGATGGCCTCGCTTAAATCCGGTGCCTTGAGCAAGGCTTCGACGTCAGCTTCCGACAGGGATTTGGGCAAGGGCCTGCCCAATTGCGGCATATCCACGCGCAAGGTCGGATCGATGGCGATCAGCTTTTCCCGCAGCAGATAACGATAAAAGCCGCGCACACCCGAGAGAAATCGCGCCGTGGATCGGGGTTTGTAGTTCTGTTCCAGGCGCCAGGCCAGGTGATCGAGAATCAATTCTCGACCGGCATTGACCAGCTCCAGGCCCTTCTCCTGCAGCCAGCCATTGAACAGGGCCAGATCGCTGCGGTAGGCATCGCGGGTGTTGTCGGAAAGACCCTTTTCCAACCACAGCGCGTCGAGAAATTGGTCTATCAGTGGATGATCGATAGCAGGCATGATCGCTCTAGGCACGCGATCCTGGGACAGCATGCGAAAAAAGGGTGAACGGAAAAATCGCCGCTAGTCTTTCATAGCCGGCTACTTCAAGGAACAGGAGCCTCAATGAACGAACAGCAAATACTGTTGGCGATTGGCGGAATCGGCGCGGCGGCGCTGGGTTGTCAGTGGTTGGCGTGGCGCTTGAAATTGCCCGCGATCCTTTTTCTGTTGCTAACCGGGATTCTGGTCGGACCGATCCTGGGGTGGCTCGACCCGCAAGCGATGTTCGGACCGCTGCTGATGCCATTGGTGTCACTGGCAGTGGCGCTGATTTTGTTTGAAGGCAGCTTGACGCTGCATCTTTCGGAATGGCGCGAGATTGGTAGCGTCGTGCATCGGTTGGTTACCATCGGTGCGCTCTCGACCTGGGTGGTCATCGCGGTCGCGACCCATTACTTGCTGGATTTTGACTGGTTGCTCGCCATTCTCTTCGGCAGCCTGACGCTGGTCACCGGCCCCACGGTGATCGTGCCGATGCTGCGCGTGGTGCGCCCCAAAGCCTCGATCGCCAATATCTTGCGCTGGGAAGGCATTGTCATCGACCCGATTGGCGCGTTGCTCGCCGTGGTGGTCTACAGCTTCATCATCGCCAGCGCGGCGGGCGAAGGCCTGAGACATAGCCTGCTGACTTTCGGCGGTGTGATTGCGTGCGGCAGCGTGTTCGGGATAGCCGGTGGCTGGGTGCTTGGCATGATTATCCGACGTCAGTGGCTGCCAGAGTACCTGCACAACCTGGCCGCACTGGCCTCGGTGCTGGGGATCTTCATCACCGCCAATGCTGTGATGCACGAATCCGGCCTGCTGGCCGTGACCTTGATGGGCATGTGGCTGGCTAACATGAAGGGCGTGGATGTCCGGCACATCCTGCACTTCAAGGAAAACCTCAGCGTGCTGCTCATTTCGGGCTTGTTCATCTTGCTGGCGGCGCGTCTGGATCTGCACGCCATGATCGGCCTCGGGCCGCTGGTACTGATCCTGCTGCTGATCATCCAGCTCATCGCCCGCCCCTTGAACGTGATGCTCTCTACCGCAGGCTCGAATCTGAGCTGGCGCGAACGGGCGCTGCTGTCATGGATAGCCCCTCGAGGAATCGTCGCGGCGGCCGTGTCGGCGATTTTCGCGATTCGCCTGCATGAGGCCGGCCACCAGGGTGCCTTGCTGCTGGTGCCACTGACCTTTGCCGTGATCATTGGCACCGTGGTGCTGCAAAGTGCCACGGCGCGGCCACTGGCACGCTTGCTCAGCGTTGCTGAACCTGCGCCCAGCGGCTTCCTGATCGTCGGTGCCAACGGTCCGGCGCGAAACCTGGGCAAGGCCTTGCAGCAATTGGGCAGTCGCGTGCTCCTGACAGACTCGAGCTGGGAAAATATTCGGGCGGCGCGCATGGAGGGTTTGCCGACGTACTTCGGCAATCCGGCATCGCAGCATGCTGACGCGCACCTGGACCTGGTCGGCCTGGGGCATTTGCTGACGCTGTCGCCGTCCGGCGAACTGAACACGCTGGCGTCGATGCGCTTTCGTCATGACTTTGGACATCAACGCTTATTCGGGCTCGCCAGTGGCCAGGAGAGCCGACGCACCGACAAGCATCGCGCCAGCCATGAGCATCGAGGACGATTGCTGGGTGATGAGGATTTAACCTACGTCAAGCTGGCCAACCAGCTGCACCAGGGGGCTGAGTTCTACAGCACGCACCTGACCGAGGGCTTCGGTTGGGAGGACTATCAGGCATTGCACGGCGAACGTGCCACGTTGCTGTTTGCCCGTGATGACAGTGGCTGGGTGCATGTGGTGACGCCGGACAGTGCGGTCAAGCCTGCGGCGGGGTGGACGTTGCTGGCGTTGATTCAGCCGCAGGTCAGCGGCGCTGCATGAATCGAATCGCGAGCAGGCTCGCTCCCACAGTGGATCTTCAGTGGATGCAATATCTGTGAGCACCCAAGATCATTGTGGGAGCGAGCCTGCTCGCGATGGCCGTGACTCGGTTGCATGTCAGGCCGCGAACCGGAGAAATCGCAGGCAACAAAAAAGCAGCCCGTAGGCTGCTTTTTTCTGCATCGGAAGCTGGACTTAAGCCAGTTTTTCCTTGATGCGAGCTGCTTTACCCGACAGGTCACGCAGGTAGTACAGCTTGGCTTTACGTACGTCACCGCGACGCTTGACAGCCATGCTGTCGATTTGCGGGGAGTAGGTCTGGAAAGTACGCTCTACGCCAACACCGTTGGAGATCTTACGCACGGTGAATGCACTGTTAACGCCGCGGTTACGCTTGGCGATTACAACGCCTTCGAACGCTTGCAGACGCGAACGGTCGCCTTCCTTCACTTTCACCTGAACGACAATGGTGTCGCCCGGGGCAAAGGTAGGGATCTCTTTGGTCATCTGCTCTGCTTCGAGTGCAAGGATGATTTTGTTAGTCATGCTGTGCTCCTAAGGTAAATCGTCGGATCTACCATCGATACGTTGTTAACTATCGTCCCGCTCGCGGATGTATTCCTCGAGCAGCTTCTTCTCTTCTCCAGAAAGCGAGCGGCTTTCCAGAAGATCGGCGCGTCGTTCATAGGTCCGACCAAGGGACTGCTGTAAACGCCAACGCCGGATGTGCGCGTGATTGCCACTTAGCAATACGTCGGGAACACGCTGATCCGCATACACCTCCGGTCGGGTGTAGTGCGGGCAATCCAGCAAACCATCCGTAAAGGAATCTTCCTCGGCGGAGTCCGCATGCCCTAAAGCTCCAGGCAGCAGTCGTGTAACCGCATCGATCAGGACCATCGCCGGCAACTCGCCGCCAGACAGTACATAGTCGCCAATCGACCACTCTTCATCGACATGAGCATCAATAAAACGCTCGTCAATGCCTTCATAACGACCGGCAATCAGGATCAGTGCATCCAGATTCGCCAACTCGCGTACCGCCGACTGAGTCAGTTGACGGCCTTGGGGGGACAGGTAAATCACCTTCGCTCCCTCCCCGGCGACTGCCTTGGCCTCGACCAGAGCATCTTCCAGGGGCTTGATCTTCATCACCATGCCCGGACCACCGCCAAAAGGGCGATCATCCACAGTGTGATGTCGATCCGTCGTGTAGTCTCGCGGGTTCCAACAGGTGAGCTGCAACAGCCCCTGTTTCACCGCCCGACTGGTGATGCCGTACTCGCTGATGGCGGAGAACATCTCGGGAAACAAACTGATCACTTCTACGCGCAAGTTAGCCACGCTTAGAAATCCGCATCCCAATCCACCTTCATCTCACCCGCGGCCAGGTCGACGGCCAACACGCATTGCTCGGTATAGGGCAACAGGCGTTCGCGATCATCCAGGCTGCCAGCGCAAGGCTTGACCACCATTACATCATTGGCGCCGGTTTCCAGAAGATGATCGATTTTCCCGAACAGTTGCCCGTGAGTATCGATGACCTTCAGACCTTCCAGCTGGTACCAGTAGTACTCGCCGTCGGTCAATTCAGGGAACAGGTTGCGCGGCACGCAGATCTCATAACCGGCCAGAAGACGCGCTTCTTCACGATCATCAAGACCCTTGAGCTTTGCGACCAGGAACTTGTCGTTCCCGCGTCCGCTGACCAGCTCTACCTGCTTTACATTGCCGTCACGCTTAAGCGTCCAGGTTTTGTAATCCAGCAGGTTCTTAATCGGATCAGTAAAGGAATACACCTTCACTTCGCCGCGAACGCCGTGAACCGAGTAAATCTTGCCGATAACGATCAAATCATCAGCAGCAGCTGGCGTCGCGTTCATATTGCTCAGGCCGCAGCCTTAGCAGATTCCTTCAACAACTGAGCAACGCGCTCAGAAGGTTGTGCACCAACGCTCAGCCAGTAGGCTACGCGCTCTTGGTTCACGGACAGACGAACTTCTTGACCACGAGCAACAGGGTTGAAGAAACCAACCTGTTCCTTGTGCGAACCGTCGCGCGGGTTGCGGCTGTCGGTTACGGTCAAGTGGTAAAACGGGCGCTTTTTGGAGCCGCCAAGGGCAAGACGGATTGTTAGCATGTGAACATCGTTCCTGTAGTCGGTGCTGCAAATCTAAAGGCACAGCGGGCATGGGTGCCCGAAAGGCCGCATATTCTAAGGAATATCCGGACTTTTGCAAATGACTTTTTCCGACTGCCTTTCGGCCGCCATCAAGATTTGCTATAGAGCCGTCGGTAAAAACGGCCGGTCAGCTCCCGCCAAGTGCGGGTTTGCTGTGAATCCCACGTCCGTGTGGGCTGCGCAAGAGCAAGCCCTTGCGCGAATTCTTTACATTTTTGGCATGCCGCCGCCGGGCAACATACCGCCCATGCCGCGCATCATCTTGGCCATTCCGCCTTTCGCGGTGAATTTCTTCATCATCTTCTGCATCTGCTTGTGCTGCTTGATCAAGCGACCGATGTCCTGCACCTGGGTGCCGGAACCCATGGCGATACGACGCTTGCGCGAACCACTGATCAGCTCAGGGTCACGACGCTCGGCCGGGGTCATGGAGTTGATGATGGCTTCCATTTGCTTGAACTGTTTCTCTGCCGCGCTCTGGGCATTGCCCATCTGCGCCAGGTTCACACCGCCCATGTTCGGCAGTTTGTCCATGAGGCCGCCGAGGCCGCCCATGTTCTTCATCTGTTGCAGCTGGTCACGGAAGTCTTCGAGATCGAAGCCCTTGCCCTTCTTCAGCTTCTTGGCCAGCTTGTCGGCCTTGTCCTTGTCGAGGGTCGCTTCCGCCTGCTCGATGAGGCTGAGCACGTCGCCCATGCCGAGGATGCGCGAGGCAATACGCTCTGGGTGGAACGGGTCGAGCGCTTCGCTCTTCTCGCCCATACCGATGAACTTGATCGGCTTGCCGGTGATGGCACGCACCGACAGGGCGGCACCGCCACGGGCGTCGCCGTCGACCTTGGTCAGGATCACGCCGGTCAGTGGCAGCGCATCGCCGAAGGCCTTGGCCGTGTTGGCGGCGTCCTGGCCGGTCATGGCATCGACCACGAACAATGTTTCGACCGGATTGATCGCGGCGTGCAACGCCTTGATCTCGCCCATCATCTCTTCATCGATGTGCAGGCGACCGGCGGTATCGACGATGACCACGTCGATGAATTTGAGTTTTGCTTCCTTGATAGCCGCTTGCGCGATCGCGACCGGCTTCTGGCTCAGGTCGGACGGGAAGAAGGTAACGCCGACTTCACCCGCGAGCATTTCCAGCTGCTTGATCGCCGCTGGGCGATAAACGTCCGCGGACACGACCATGACCGACTTTTTCTTGCGCTCTTTAAGGAAGCGCGCAAGTTTGCCGGCGGTGGTGGTTTTACCAGCACCTTGCAAACCGGCCATCAGGATGACCGCTGGCGGCACGGCGCTCAGGTTCAGGTCTTCGTTGGCCGCGCCCATCAGGCTTTCGAGCTCGGCCTGGACGATCTTCACGAAGGCCTGGCCCGGCGTCAGGCTGCGCGACACCTCGGTGCCGACAGCGCGTTCCTTGACCGAATTGACGAAGTCCTTGACCACCGGCAGGGCGACGTCGGCTTCGAGCAACGCCATGCGCACTTCGCGCAGGGTGTCTTTGATGTTGTCTTCGGTCAGCTTGGCCTTGCCGGTGACATGGCGCAGCGTCTGCGAGAGACGGTCGGTTAAGTTTTCAAACATTGCGCGATCCTTTCAGGCCCTGTGTAGACCGGGATAATGGCGGCCCAGACCGGACTAAACGTGTGCTCGGCGAGCCTGCGGCGTGGGCAGGTCGCGGATTATAGCGAAGACTGCGTCTGGCGGACACCTCGCACTTTCGTGTCGCGTGGGTTCTATGCCAAACTCAGCGCCTTTCGGGCTTGCCTAACAGGACTTATGCTCCCCTTGTCACCCAGTTTGCTTGCTACCCTCGCCGCCGCCTGCCTATACGCCGCTGCGACCTTCTATCAAGGCACTCGCCTGGCCACCGGAGCCAAGGCCAACAAGCGCCTGCTGGTTACGCTCGGCGTGCTGGCGGTGCTGGCCCACAGCGCCAGCCTGGTGACCCACCTGCTGACCCCGATTGGCCTGGGCCTGGATTTTTTCAGCGCCGCCAGTCTGATTGCCGTCGCGGTCATCGCCCTGACGCTGCTGGCCTGCTCACGGATTCCGGTGGAAAACCTGCTGTTGCTGCTGTTCCCCCTGGGTGCATTGACCGTGCTGCTAGCGCAATTCGCCCCCGCCGGTACTGTGCAAATCATCGACGAGGAGCCAGGCATTCTCGCCCACATCCTGTTGTCTATCCTCGCCTATGGCATGTTCACCATTGCAGTGTTCCAGTCGCTACTGCTGCTGCTCCAGGATCATCAACTCAAGCACAAGCACCCGTCCGGGCTGATCAAGAACTTCCCGCCGCTGCAAACCATGGAAAGCCTGCTGTTCGGCTTCCTTTGGGCCGGCTGGACACTGTTGTCGCTGTCGCTGATCTCCGGCTGGCTGTTTGTCGACAACCTGTTCGCCCAGCACCTGGTGCACAAGACCTTGCTGGCCTGCCTGGCCTGGATCGTCTTCAGCGTGCTGCTCTGGGGCCGTAACCGCCTTGGCTGGCGAGGTCACAAGGCCATCCGCTGGACCCTGGCCGGTTTCTGCCTGTTGATGCTGGCGTATTTCGGCAGCAAGCTGGTTCGTGAATACATCCTGCACATCTGACGGGCGGCAATAATGGACGACTTGCCCATAGGGCCGATGCTTGCAGTAGTGGCCTTGCTGATATTGTGGTCGGGCCTGTTTACTGCCATAGAAGCCGCGCAGCAGCACTTGCTGGCCCAGCGCAATGCCTCGCGCGCCAGCGACAAACCGCTGGCCAGGTTGAGCTTCCCCCTCGTCAGCCTGATTTTCTGCAATACCCTGTGCCGCGCCCTGGTAATGGTCATCTGTACCTTGCTGGCGATTTTCACCTGGGCTGAAAACGGCCCGTGGCTGGCATGTGCAGGCGCCGGTGCCCTTCTCTTGATCCTGGCCGACTACCTGCCGCGAGCCCTCGCCACCCGTCATCCGGATGCGATCCTGGCCCTGGGCAACAACTTGCTGGCCATCCCCCTGAAGCTTGTATATCCCGCAGCGTGGCTGCTCAACGCCATCAGCCAGTTTCTGTTGCGCCCGTTCGCTCGCAAAGCCAATGTCGTGCAACAGAGCGAAGACGAGGCCGTACCGCTGCGGCACGACCCTCACGGCCATCAAGAGCATGCTGTCAGCCGCACGCACGCGCTGCCGGGCATCCATGCACTGGATAACATCACGGTCAACGACATCCTGGTACCGCGCAGCGAGGTCGACGGGATCAACCTCGACGACCCGATCGAAGAGATCATCGAGCAACTGCGCCATAACCAGCGTACCCGCCTGCCGGTGTTCCACAGCGACATCAACCAAGTGGAAGCGGTGCTCAATACCCGGCAAATCGGCCATTTGCTTCCCGACGGCAGCCTGACCCTGGAAGCCTTGCTGGCGGCCTGTCGCGAACCCTATTTCGTCCCTGAAAGCACCCCGCTGCAATTGCAACTGCTGAACTTCCACAAGCAACAGCGGCGTTTGGGCATGGTGGTCGACGAATACGGCGAAGTCCTGGGTATCGTCACCCTCGAAGATATTCTCGAAGAAATCGTCGGTGAATTCGAAAGCCAGCAAAGCCAGGACAACCCGCACATCCATCCACAGGCCGATGGCCGCCTGGTGATCGACGGTGCCGCCTCGATCCGCGACCTGAACAAGAGCCTCGGCTGGCACCTGCCCAGCGACGGCCCGAAAACCCTGAACGGCCTGGTGACCGAAGCGCTGGAAACCATCCCGGACTGCCCGGTATGCCTGAAAATCGGCCGCTATCGGCTGGAAATTCTCGAGACCGAGGATAACCGTGTCACGCGGGTGCTGATCTGGCACAACAGTTCTGTACCGGCAGTTGCATCAGTCCAATAGACCGGTAAAAGATCGCAGCCTTCGGCAGCTCCTACATGTGTTACGCGTCCCTGTAGGAGCTGCCGAAGGCTCGGGCCGCGTTCGGACGATCTTTTTTGCACTTGTTGAATCGTTAGCCACCTTCCTATAATCGAGCGGCTTACCCGAGCCTCGCCGTCCCGTGCTTACCCTGCACACCGCAAGTTCCGGCCTGACCATCAGACACGCCCGCTACAAACCGACGCCTGCTCCCACCTGGAACGGCGACTCGCGCCTGCACCCACATCCCTGGGTAATCGACCATAATAATTCGCTCCACTGGGGCACATGACAGTCAGGGATTACCGCATGACGACCAGCACGACCTACAACGACGCCACACCCGCACAACCGGTGAACTCCGCTACCCGCGTGGCCACCGCGAGCTTCATCGGCACGGCCATCGAGTTCTACGACTTCTACGTATATGCCACCGCAGCCGCGCTGGTGATTGGCCCGGTGTTCTTTCCGCAGACCTCCGGCACGGCCCAGATGCTCTCGGCCTTCCTCACATTCGGCATCGCATTCCTGGCACGACCACTGGGTTCAGCGCTGTTCGGGCACTTTGGCGATCGCATCGGCCGCAAATCGACCTTGGTCGCGTCCCTATTGTTGATGGGTGTGTGCACCACGCTGATCGGCGTGCTCCCGGGTTACGACAGCATTGGGGCCTGGGCACCGATCCTGCTGTGCGTGCTGCGCTTCGGCCAGGGCCTGGGACTGGGCGGCGAATGGGGCGGTGCCGCCTTGCTCGCCACGGAAAATGCCCCTAAGGGCAAGCGCGCCTGGTTCGGCATGTTCCCTCAATTGGGCCCCTCCATCGGCTTCCTCGCGGCCAACGGCCTGTTCCTGACCTTGGCCATGACGCTGGATGATCAACAGTTCCGCTCCTGGGGCTGGCGGATTCCTTTCCTGCTCAGCGCGGCGCTGGTGATGGTCGGTTTGTATGTGCGCCTCAAACTCCACGAAACACCGGTGTTCGCCAACGCCATGGCGCGCCAGGAACGGGTGAAGATCCCGCTGGTGGAACTGTTCAGCCAATACTGGGTACCGGTATTGCTGGGGGCCGGTTCGATGGTGGTGTGCTATGCGCTGTTCTACATCTCGACCGTTTTCTCGTTGAGTTACGGTGTGGCGACGCTCGGCTACAGTCGCGAAACCTTCCTCGGCCTGCTGTGCTTCGCGGTGCTGTTCATGGCCGCGGCCACGCCGCTCTCAGCCTTGGCCAGCGACCGTTTCGGACGCAAACCCGTGCTGATCATCGGCGGCGTGTTGGCAATCCTGTCGGGCTTCCTGATGGAACCGCTGCTGACGCAAGGTTCGACCTGGAGCGTGGCGCTGTTCCTGTGCATCGAACTGTTTCTGATGGGTGTGACCTTCGCGCCGATGGGCGCGCTGCTGCCAGAGCTGTTCCCGACCCACGTGCGATACACCGGCGCCTCGGCAGCGTACAACCTGGGCGGGATCGTCGGCGCTTCGGCGGCACCGTTCTTTGCGCAGAAACTGGTGGCAATGGGCGGACTGAGTTACGTCGGCGGGTATGTGTCGGGGGCGGCGGTGCTGAGTTTGATTGCTGTGCTGTGCCTGAAGGAAACACGCAATAACGACCTGAATCGAGTCTCATAAGAGCGTAGGAACGATCAGAAGCTTTGCGAGCAGGCTCGCTCCCACATGGTTCTGGTGTACACCGATCCAATGTGGGAGCGAGCCTGCTCGCGAATGCCGCGCCGCGGTTACAGCTCTACAACAACAGCCTGGGATGCGCGGGTCGCCTTGGCACGAGCCGCCTCGATCGACTCATCCCGCGCCAGCGCCACACCCATCCGGCGCTGGCCATTCACTTCAGGCTTGCCAAACAGACGCAATGCCGTATCCGGCTCGCTCAACGCTGCACCCAGGTTGGCAAACGCGGTCTGGGTCGACTGCCCTTCCACCAGGATCACCGACGAAGCCGATGGGCCGAACTGACGGATCAGCGGAATCGGCAGCCCCAGGATCGCCCGTGCATGCAGGGCGAATTGCGACAGGTCCTGTGAAATCAACGTCACCAGACCGGTGTCGTGCGGACGCGGCGATACTTCGCTGAACCACACCTGATCACCCTTGATGAACAGCTCGACGCCAAACAGGCCACGACCACCCAATGCCTCGGTCACCGCCTTGGCCACGCGCTCGGATTCCGCCAGCGCCACTGGACTCATGGCTTGAGGCTGCCAGCTTTCCTGGTAATCGCCCTTCTCCTGGCGATGCCCGACCGGCGCGCAAAAGGTAGTGCCGCCGACGTGACGCACGGTCAGCAAGGTAATCTCATAATCGAAATCGATGAAACCTTCGATGATCACCCGGCCTTTACCGGCACGTCCGCCTTCCTGTGCGTAATCCCACGCTGTCTTCACGTCATCGACGCTGCGCAGCAGGCTCTGACCCTTGCCCGACGAGCTCATGACCGGCTTGACCACGCACGGGAAACCGAGATCCTCGACGGCCTTGCTGTAATCCTCGAAGGTGTCGGCGAAGTGGTAAGGCGAGGTCGGCAGGTCCAGGTCTTCGGCGGCCAGGCGACGGATGCCTTCGCGGTTCATGGTCAGCTGTGCAGCCCGCGCAGTGGGGATCACGGTGAAGCCTTCGGACTCCAGCTCCACCAGGGTCGCGGTGGCAATGGCTTCGATTTCCGGCACGATGAAGTGCGGCTGCTCGGCTTCGATGACCGCGCGCAGTGCCGCGCCATCGAGCATGTTGATCACGTGGCTGCGATGCGCCACCTGCATGGCCGGCGCATTGGCGTAGCGATCCACGGCAATCACTTCAACGCCCAGGCGCTGCAGCTCGATCACCACTTCCTTGCCCAGTTCGCCACAGCCACACATCAATACGCGGGTCGCGGTGGGCGACAATGGAGTTCCGATACGGGTCATCTCAAGTCCTCAAGAAGCGGATCATCGAGGGATGCGGCGCCTGGCGCGCTTCCCATGGGGAGAAAGCGCGGCATTTTACATGAACCGCAGGGTTTGGCTTCAGCTGACGAGCGCCTGCTTGCGCAAGCGCCAGGCCATGATCAGCCATACCGCCGTAACGCCGGCGAACTTGGACCCCAGCGCGGTGAGAATCACGCCCGGAGTCAGAGCGTCGATCATGCCGAAGAAAATAAACGTATCGAGCGGAATGCTCAGGGCTGAACTTATCCACAGCCGGTCGTGCAACGGGCGCCGGGTGATGCTGAACACCAGCCAGTCAATGCACTCCGACACGGCAAATGCCGTGGCGCTGGCCAGGGCAATGGAGGGATCGGAGGTGATGTAGGACAACACCAGCGCCGCCAGCATCGCCGCGATTGCGCCGTGACCGAAGCGGATTTGCACCATGTCGCGCAACACGAACACCAGGCCGCCCCAGGCCGACCAGATGATGTCCAGGTGCGGGGCGGTGGAAAAGGCGTAGTTGATCAGCACGACGCTGCCGATGTAGGCGATCAGGAAGAACATGGAGGCACCTGTCAATTTGGCGCACAGGGTACTTCAACCAAACGCCAAATCAAAAGATCGCAGCCTGCGGCAGCTCCTACAGGGGATCAAATGTAGGAGCTGCCGCAGGCTGCGATTTTTTGATCTTATCGGCCGGGTGTCTTGCCGATCATCCACACCAACCCACTGGCCTTGGCCCGCTCATGGCACAACCCCAACACCGTGCGGCGCTCGTCGTTGCTCATGCGGCTCCAGCGGGTGATTTCCTCTACCGTGCGCTGACAGCCCGTGCAAATATCATCGTCGTCCAGTGCGCAGATATTCACACAAGGCGATGCAACCGGGCGTTCGGGAGTGCTCATTCTTCCTGCTCAGCCAGATCGCGGGCATACCGCTGTGAGTTATGCACGTAGTGGGCGGCACTGGCTTCCAGCATCTTTTTCTGCGGTTCGGTCAGCTCGCGCACCACTTTGCCAGGGGACCCCATGACCAGCGAACCGTCGGGTATTTCCTTGCCTTCGCCGATCAGCGAATTGGCGCCGATGATGCAGTTCTTGCCGATTTTCGCGCCGTTGAGGATCACCGCGTTGATACCGATCAGGCTGTAGTCGCCCACGGTGCAGCCGTGCAGCATGGCATTATGGCCGATGGTCACGCCGGTACCGATGGTCAGCGGGTACCCCATGTCGGTATGCATCACGGTGCCATCCTGGACGTTGCTGTTCCTGCCGATCAGGATCAACTCGTTGTCGCCCCGCAGCACGGCGTTGAACCAGACATTGGCGCCCTCTTCCAGTTTGACCTTGCCCACCAGCACGGCATTGGGAGCGACCCAGCTCTGCGGATGGGTCTCGACACGGGCGTCGCCCAGGCGGTATTTCATCTTGTTGTCCTCAAGGCTCAGGCAGCGGCGTGTTCAAGCCATTCGAGTGATGGCTTCAGGTATTGATAAAACTTTTAGGCGGTAGGTGCAGGCTGATCTTCGCGTCATAGAGCAGATTGATCAACTCGACAATCATGATCGCCGTCAGGCCCCAGATCTTGAATTCACCATAGCGATAACTTGGCACGTACCAACTTCGTCCCTGGTAATCGATGCGATGGGTGTGCTCGCGCGGGTCCTTGCGAAAGAACTCCAAGGGCACACTGAACACGGCGGCGATCTCGGCATCGTTGGCCCGGTACTCGACAAAATCCGGAATCACCCCGACATAAGGTGTGACCTTGATGCCGTGCAGGGATATCAGCGGGCTCAGCGGGCCGATCACTTCGACCAGGCCCGGTGGCAGGCCGATTTCTTCTTCGGCTTCACGCAGCGCGGTAAAAACCAGGTCGGGGTCTTCGGGGTCGCGTCGACCACCGGGAAAGGCGACTTCGCCACCATGGGTCGACAGCCCGCTGGCGCGCAGGGTCAATACCAGTTCCGGCTCGTCACTGCGAGTGATCGGCACCAGGACGGCGGCCTCTGGGAAACGTCGGTCGGTCTCCAACGTACGCGGTGTGTGGTGACTTACCCGATGCAGTAGCTCGTCCAGCATGAGTGTTCTCGATCAGTGCCTTACCCTGCATCATGCACCAATCGCTTCGGTCGCCCAACCCCCCGGACAGTGGCATGTCGCGAAACGACAACTTGCCGACAGCCACCGCCGCACGCCAAGATAGGCGCAGCATTCAGGAACCCAAGCATGAAATTTTGCAGTCAGTGCGGCAACCCGGTGACCCAACGCATTCCCGAGGGCGATTCACGCCTGCGTTTTGTCTGCGACAGCTGTCACGCCATTCACTACCAGAACCCCAACATCGTCGCCGGTTGTGTCGCGACCTGGGGCACCCAGGTCCTGTTGTGCCGTCGTGCCATCGAGCCGCGCCGGGGCTATTGGACCCTGCCCGCCGGCTTCATGGAAAACGGTGAGACCATCGAGCAGGCGGCCATTCGCGAGACGGCCGAGGAAGCCTGCGCCCGTGTGCGCAACCTGAGCATCTATACGCTGATCGATGTGCCGCACATCAGCCAGGTGCACGTGTTCTTCCGCGCCGAGTTGGCGGACCTCGATTTTGCCGCCGGTATAGAGAGCCTTGAGGTGCAACTATTCGACGAAGCCGACATCCCTTGGGACGAGCTGGCTTTCCGCACGGTGGGCCGTACCTTAGAATGCTTCTTCGCTGACCGGAAAACCGAAGTCTATCCCGTGCGGTCCGAATCGATCCCGCCGCTGGTTCAGTCTGTCATCACTTGATGTCATCTTGGTATCATCGCCAGGCGCATACAGATCGTCCGAACTCGGCCCGGACCTTCGGCAGCGCCTGCAAAAACACCTATAAATAGATATATGGTCGCGACACCTCTTGGGGAATCGTTTCAATGCGCTGGTTGCTTGCCCTGTTCTGCTTGTCGTTCATCACGGTGTCCCAGGCTACTGCCATGGAGCCCCTGGACGGCAAGGTCATCGAGAAAATCCTGGTTCTCAAGTCGGCCCATCAATTGCAGTTGATCAATGACGGCAAGCCGTTCAAGACCTACCGAATTTCCCTGGGTAAACGGCCCAAGGGCCCCAAGCTGATGGAAGGCGACAAACGCACACCAGAAGGTTTCTACTGGATCGACTGGCGCAAGGTCAGCGACCGCTTCAACCTGGCGATGCACATTTCCTACCCGAACATCAGCGATTCCGCCCGCTCACGGCGTGAAGGCGTCGATCCCGGCGGCATGATCATGATCCACGGCACCCCGGACACCGAAGAAAACCCCGAGCACCTGTTCCACACCCTGGACTGGACCGACGGTTGCATTGCCATGCGCAACATGGACATGCGTGAAATCTGGAACCTGGTGCCGGACGGCACGATGATCGAGATTCGCCCTTGATTTGACGAATGAGCGTTCTCTTACTATGGGAACGCTACCCGTTTTGCCCTGCGCGCCAGGCGTGTAACAGACTGATCCCCGGGACCTGTCCAGGTCCTGAACGCTCCCCGAATATCCCCTCCCCCATTGAAACCACCCTCGGCCTGCCCCATCTAAGACCCATACCCCATTGCGCAGGTGCCCCATGAGCGACCAGCAAGCATTCCCCGAAGACCCCAGCGAATACGCCGACCCGGAACACGCCGAACACCACCACACCGGCAAGGGCCTCGCCCTGCCCGGCCAGAACCTGCCGGACAAGGTCTACATCATTCCGATTCACAACCGCCCTTTCTTCCCGGCCCAAGTGCTGCCGGTCATCGTCAATGAAGAACCCTGGGCGGAAACCCTCGACCTGGTCGCCAAATCCGAACATCACTCCCTGGCCCTGTTCTACATGGACACGCCCCAGGAAGACCCGCGCCATTTTGATACCTCGGCGCTGCCGCTGTACGGCACCCTGGTCAAGGTGCACCACGCCAGTCGCGAAAACGGCAAATTGCAATTCGTCGCCCAGGGCCTGACCCGTGTGCGCCTCAAGACCTGGCTCAAGCACCATCGCCCGCCGTACCTGGTGGAAGTCGAATACCCGCACCAGCCCACCGAGCCGACCGACGAGGTCAAGGCCTACGGGATGGCGCTGATCAATGCGATCAAGGAGCTGCTGCCCCTCAATCCGCTGTACAGCGAAGAGCTGAAGAACTACCTCAACCGCTTCAGCCCCAACGATCCATCGCCGTTGACCGACTTCGCCGCCGCACTGACGTCGGCGACCGGCAGCGAACTGCAGGAAGTGCTCGACTGCGTGCCCATGCTCAAGCGCATGGAAAAAGTCCTGCCGATGCTACGCAAGGAAGTCGAGGTCGCACGCCTGCAGAAAGAGATTTCCGCCGAAGTGAACCGCAAGATCGGTGAGCATCAGCGCGAATTCTTCCTCAAGGAACAACTCAAGGTCATCCAGCAGGAGTTGGGGCTGAGCAAGGACGATCGCAGCGCCGACATCGAACAATTCGAGCAACGGCTGGCCGGCAAGGTGCTGCCCGCGCAGGCGCAGAAGCGCATCGAAGAAGAGATGAACAAGCTCTCGATCCTCGAAACCGGCTCACCGGAGTACGCGGTCACGCGCAACTACCTGGACTGGGCGACATCGGTGCCATGGGGTGTGTACGGCGAGGACAAACTGGACCTCAAGCACGCCCGCAAGATCCTGGACAACCACCATGCCGGCCTCGACGATATCAAGGACCGCATCCTCGAGTTCCTCGCGGTCGGTGCCTACAAGGGTGAAATCAGCGGCTCCATCGTGCTGCTGGTGGGGCCGCCGGGCGTGGGCAAGACCAGCGTCGGCAAATCCATCGCCGAATCCCTCGGCCGACCGTTCTATCGCTTCAGCCTCGGCGGCATGCGCGACGAAGCGGAAATCAAGGGCCACCGCCGTACTTACATTGGTGCGATGCCGGGCAAACTCGTGCAAGCGCTGAAAGACGTCGAAGTGATGAACCCGGTGATCATGCTCGACGAAATCGACAAGATGGGCCAAAGCTATCAGGGCGACCCGGCCTCGGCGCTGCTGGAAACCCTCGACCCGGAGCAGAACGTCGAATTCCTCGACCACTACCTGGACCTGCGCCTGGACCTGTCGAAAGTGCTGTTCGTCTGCACCGCCAACACCCTGGACTCGATTCCCGGCCCCCTGCTGGACCGGATGGAAGTCATCCGCCTGTCGGGTTACATCACCGAAGAAAAAGTCGCCATCGCCAAACGCCACTTGTGGCCCAAACAGCTTGAGAAGGCCGGAGTCTCGAAAGGCAGCCTGAGCATCAGCGACAGCGCCCTCAGAGCGCTGATCGACGGCTATGCCCGTGAAGCCGGCGTTCGCCAGCTGGAGAAAAATCTCGGCAAACTGGTGCGCAAAGCCGTGGTGAAGCTGCTCGAAGATCCTGGAGCGGTAATCAAATTTGGTCCGAAAGACCTCGAAGCTTCGTTGGGCAAACCCGTGTTCCGTAATGAACAAGTACTGTCCGGGACGGGGGTAATCACCGGCCTGGCCTGGACCAGCATGGGCGGTGCAACTCTGCCGATCGAAGCCACGCGCATTCATACCCTCAATCGCGGTTTCAAGCTCACCGGGCAACTGGGCGAAGTGATGAAAGAGTCCGCGGAAATTGCCTACAGCTACGTCAGCTCCAATCTCAAGTCGTTTGGCGGTGATCCGAAATTCTTCGACGAAGCCTTCGTGCACCTGCATGTCCCGGAAGGCGCCACTCCGAAAGACGGCCCGAGCGCTGGCGTGACCATGGCCAGTGCCCTGTTGTCGCTGGCACGCAACCAGCCGCCGAAAAAAGGCGTGGCCATGACCGGCGAACTGACGTTGACCGGGCATGTACTGCCGATTGGCGGGGTACGTGAGAAGGTGATTGCAGCGCGGCGGCAGAAGATTTTCGAGCTGATCTTGCCGGAGCCCAACCGTGGCAGCTTTGAAGAACTGCCGGACTACCTGAAGGAAGGGATTACCGTGCACTTTGCCAAGCGATTTGCGGATGTGGCGAAGGTGTTGTTCTAGTCACACACTGCAGTGGCCAGAGCGTGCTCTGGCCACTGCACACATGATTTTCTGAACAGCTATCGCGATCGGATATAAAAACTGTCATTAATGACAGTATCAACCCTATTACTAATGCCCTAGCCTGTCACTCGACTATCCGAACATCTTCAAGGGACGACCACAATATGTCGACTGATAAAACTCCGCGCGGGACGAAGTCTAGCGGTCATTTCGAATGGACAATTAAAGGAGTAAATTTTCATACCGAGCAAATTTATATATGGCACGAAGGACCCAACATACAAATCAACGGTTATTTCGATTTTGCCGGCCCAAATCAAAAAATAATGACTGTCCTTATCGATCGCGATACCCCTGGAGAGGAGCAAACATTTGACCCTCCAACGTGGCTAAAGGAAGTGAGTTACCAAGCTGATAGCGGATCGGCTTATGCCATTACCGGAAAATACACTGCCACTCTCAACAAACACACTAAACAGTATAAGTTATCGTTCGACTTACTGTTTGGTGGCGGCCTATCAATTCAATGTAAGCTCGACGTTAGCGAGTAGATACTCAATCCGCTTAAATGCGCACCACTCGCGCCAGAGCCTGTACGTTAGCCATTCCTCGACCCGGCTCTGGTCACATTTTGTCTCATCTTCAGTTATGCTCGCCGTTCGTCGTGAATGCCGGAGCCACTGACCCCATGTCCCCCACCCGCCTGTTTGTTCCCCTCGCCCTCGCCTTGCTGGCCGCCTGTGCCACGCAACCGAAACATAACGTGACCGTGGAAAAACAAAGCGAATGCCCGGTGAAGCTTACCAGCGGGCAGAACCTGATCCTGACCCTGCCCAGCAATCCGACTACGGGTTACCGCTGGTCGATCCAGGACTCGGCCGGTGGCGTATTGCGCGCGCTCAGCCCTGAGGTCTACAGCAACCCGGAAGATGCCGGCGTCGTGGGTGCTGCCGGTGTTTCGACCTGGCGATTCCAGGCGTTCGCCCCCGGCACTGGACGCTTACGCTTGACCTCGCAACAACCTTGGGCACCGGAAGTGCTGCCGGTGGACGCCTTCGACTGCGCCATTTCGGTCAACTAACCGTGGGCTGGCTGATTCTGGCGCTGATGGGCGCAGTGACTTTCCTCTATGGCCTGAGCGTGCACGCCGCGCTGCTTTGCCTGTTGGTCAAGCCGCTGCCTGTCCTGGCCCTGCTCGGCTGGCTGCACGACGCACCACCCGGGGAGTATCGGCGCTGGATCAGTCTTGGACTGATTTTCTCCCTGCTCGGCGACGTGCTGCTGGCATGGCCGGGGGATTTGTTTGTGTTCGGCCTCGGGGCGTTTCTCGTCGCCCACCTGGCTTATCTGAAAGCTTATTTAACGGACTGCAGACGGTTGGCCCTGTTGCCACTGGTCCTGGCCCTCGGCGTCGGCGCGATTCTGCTGGGGGTACTGATTGCCCACGGTCTCGGGCCTTTGCTGATTCCCGTGATCGTCTATGGCCTGGCGATCAGCGCCATGCTCTGGCGCGCACTGGCACGTCTGGGCACCGATGTGCCCAAGCGTTCGGCGCTGCTTGCGGCAGCCGGAGCCGTGGCGTTCGTGTTTTCCGATAGCGTGATCGGTATCAGCCGCTTTGTCGTGCCGTTTGAGGCGGCGCCGTACGTCATCATCCTCAGTTATTGGCTGGGGCAATGGGGCATCACGGCATCGGCGTTCGATCAAAAACCGCGTTAGATCGCGAAGGGACACGGAGCGTCCCGGGCGGCGTTCCCACGCAGAGCGTGGGAACGATCGATCGAACACCAATACATACATTGTCATTAATGTCTGTTGAAACCTGTTAGTTCGAATAGTCGTCCGGACCGCTCGCAGGCCGTACATTCAAGATTCCAACAATCCTTGAAGAGATAGGCCCTATGGATATCCAACAACGAAGAAGCTTTGTCGACAGTCGCATCCCTGTTGAAATGAAATTCCGCCAGTGCTGTCAGAAAAACTATCTGAGTGCCACCCTTCAGGATCGCGATGAGTTCAACTCCGAGGAGTTTTACATCAGCGTCGGCTCCCGGGAAATATTGGCTGTTTTCAAAGCTGGAGAAAAAGACACCCCTGAAGACCGCGCCTTCGATATCTATATCCCTAAAAATATCGAAACCGGTTACTACGAATTAAATTCACCGGATCAACTGATAGAAATCGCCTTGACTGAAAAATTCCCGACTTACACCAGTTACTGGGCATTCAAGGGCGCAATGGATCTGGTCGTTAACACTGACAAGCAAGACTACTCCGGCACATTCAATGTTAGCTTCAAGGACAAAGAAAACCGTGAGTTTATATCCGAAGCCAAGTTTGCTTTTTCTGTGGAAGCTTGAATACAGGTAGCCGACGGAGCCGTGGCGTTCGCGTGCTCCGATAGCGTGATGGGTATCAGCCGCTTTGTGAGCGTGGGAGCGAGCAAAGCGTCAGTCCCGTCGGTTTATCAGACAACCCGCGCATCCCCGCGCCAACTTGGCTAAAATGCCGGCCTTTCCACCGACACCGCCGGAACCGCCGTGAGCAAAGAATCCGATCGCCTTTTCGCCCAGCCTTTGGCCCAGGTGCCTGACTTCGCCTTCAACGAGGACGTGGTGCGGGTATTCCCGGACATGATCAAGCGCTCGGTGCCGGGTTATCCGACCATTGTCGAAAACCTCGGTGTGCTCGCCGCACAATTCGCCCAGCCCAACACTGTGCTCTACGACCTTGGCTCGTCCCTGGGCGCTGTGACACAGGCGCTGCGTCGACATGTGCGCACTGACGGCTGCCGTGTCATCGCTGTGGATAACTCCGCGGCGATGGTCGAGCGATGCCGTGAGTATCTCAACGGCCAGGACTCGATGTTCCAGGAGTTGCTGCCGGTGGAAGTGATCGAAGGTGACATCCTCGCCCTCGAATTCCAGCCTGCCTCGGTGGTGGCGCTGAACTTCACCCTGCAATTCATTGCTCCGGATCAGCGAAGCGCGCTGCTGTCGCGCATCCACCAGTCCCTATTGCCCGGTGGTGCACTGATTCTCTCGGAAAAACTGCGGTTTGAAGACGAGCAGGAGCACGCGTTACTCACCGACCTGCACGTCGCCTTCAAGCGCGCCAACGGCTATAGCGAACTGGAAATAGCCCAGAAGCGTAGCGCCATCGAAAACGTCATGAAGCCCGACAGCCTCGAAGAACACCGCGAACGCCTGTTGGCTGCCGGGTTCTCGAAAGTCGTGCCGTGGTTCCAGTGTCTTAACTTTGCCTCGTTGATTGCCTTGCCATGATTGATCTGTCCCCCCTCGCCCGCCGCCTGGCTGGCACACCGCTGGCCGAATGGGCCAACACACTGCAGGCGCAACTCGACAAGAAAATGGAGAAAGGTCACGGCGACCTGGAGCGCTGGCAAAGCGCGCTGGATGCCTTGCCTCAGATCCAGCCAAGCGAAATCGACCTGTTGAACGGCTTGAAGCTGGACACCGATTGCGACGATGAAACCCGTGCGCAAATGCGCACCGCGCTGATGGGCTTGTCGCCGTGGCGCAAAGGCCCCTTCGATCTGTTTGGCGTGCATGTCGACACCGAATGGCGTTCGGACTGGAAGTGGTCGCGTGTCGCCCCGCACCTGGACCTCAAGGGCAAGCGCATCCTCGACGTCGGCTGCGGCAATGGTTACTACATGTGGCGCATGCTCGGCGCGGGTGCGGACAGCGTAATCGGTGTCGATCCAAACTGGTTGTTCTTCTGCCAGTTCCAGGCGGTGCAACGTTACCTGTCCGAGCCGAATGCCTGGCACCTGCCATTTCCTTTCGAAGACCTGCCGCCGAATCTGGAAGGCTTCGACACAGTGTTTTCGATGGGTGTCTTCTACCACCGCCGCTCGCCGATCGAGCACTTGCTGGCGCTGAAGGATTGCCTGGTCAAGGGCGGCGAACTGGTGCTGGAGACGCTGGTGGTCGAAGGCGACAAACATCAAGTGCTGGTGCCGGAAGACCGTTATGCGCAGATGCGCAACGTATGGTTCCTGCCGTCGGTGCCGGCGCTGGAGTTGTGGTTGCGCCGTGCCGGGTTCACTGATGTGAAATGCGTGGACGTGAGTGTGACCACGGTTGAAGAACAGCGCGGCACGGAATGGATGAAGTATCAGTCGCTGAGCGACTTCCTCGATCCCGAAGACCACAGCAAGACCATCGAAGGGCTGCCGGCGCCGATGCGGGCTGTCATCGTCGCCCGTAAGTAGCAATGATCGTTCCCACGCTCTGCGTGGGAATGCATCCTGTGACGCTCTGCGTCACGCCCGTGAAGGGACGCGGAGCGTCCCGGGCGGCATTCCCACGCGGAGCGTGGGAACGATCATTTCTCGGTTGGTTTGGCTCTACGGGCCTTGAAGAACTCGCTGAGCACCGCCCCGCATTCCTCGGCCAACACCCCACCTTCATACAGCACCCGGTGGTTCAAAAAGCCCTGGGTAAAAAACTGCCCCTGGCTCTGCACAATCCCGGCCTTGGGTTCCAGCGCGCCATACACCACCCGTGCAATCCGCGAATGCACGATCAGCCCGGCGCACATGCTGCACGGTTCCAGCGTCACATACAGCGTGCTGCCCGGCAGGCGATAGTTGCTGACGGCTAGTGCGGCGGCGCGGATCGCGACCATCTCGGCATGGGCACTCGGATCGTTGCCACTGATCGGGCAGTTGAAGCCGCGACCGATGATTTCACCGTCCTGCACCAGCACCGCACCCACGGGCACTTCGCCCAACGCGGCACCTTGAGCGGCGAGGGCAAGGGCTTCGCGCATGAAGTCGCGATCACGGCTGCGGTCGATGATCGCAGCGGGACGTATCTGACGCATTACGCCACCTCGATCGCGGCCATCAGGCCGGTTTCCATGTGATCGATCACATGGCAATGGAACATCCATACCCCGGGGTTATCCGCCACCAGCGCCACTTGCGCACGCTCGTTCTTGCCCAACAAATACGTGTCGGTGAAATACGGGATGACCTTGTGCCGATTCGAGGCGATGACCTTGAAGCTCATGCCATGCAGGTGAATCGGATGCTGATATTGAGTCATGTTTTTCAATTCAAAAATGTAGCTTTTGCCCTTTTCCAGCTTGGCGATCGGGCGGTCGGCGCAGGTTTTATCCGTAATGTCCCAGGCTTTGCCATTGATCTGCCACAGGCTTGGCGGCTTGCCGTTGTCGACATTCACCGACACTGACCCCACCCATTCGAAATTGAAGTTGAGTTTCTCGGCATTGGCCAGGTCCGGTTCCGCCACAGGGTTGGCGGGCAGTGCCGCAGGCCATGCAGTCGGCGCGTCGGTGTTGGCCACGGAGCGCAGCGTGCCCAAGCGAACCGGGCCGTTGCGCAGGGACAACTCTTCACCCGCCGGCGGCGCTTTGATCGCCAGGCAAATACGCATGCCTGGGCCCAGCCAGTATTCCTTGCCCAGCGGGCGCGGTTCGACGGGATTGCCGTCCAGCGCATAGATCTGCGCTTCGACGCCCGGGATATTGAGGCGGTAGGTCAACGTGTTATCGAGGTTAAGCACCCGCACCCGGGTGATCTGCCCGGCAGGCAAGTCGATGATCGCCTGCGGGACACCGTTGATGGTCGACAGGCGCCCCGCCGTACCGCCTCGGGCGGCTTCGCGTGGAATGCTGAAGTCGACAAAAGCGCCCTGCTCATCGACATGCCAGCTCTTCAAGCTCAAGGTTTTCTCGTACTTGAAACCGGTCGGCTCGCGCTCCTCGACGATCAGCGGGCCGACCAGACCGCGCCCGAGTTCTTCGCTGCTGCTCACATGGGGGTGATACCAGTAGCTGCCTGCATCGGGCACGCGGAATTTGTAGTCGAAGTATTCACCGGGCAATACCGGCAACTGCGACACGTACGGCACACCGTCCATCTCCAGCGGCAGGCGGATGCCATGCCAGTGGATGGTCGTCGCCACTGGCAGGTGGTTGATGAACCGCACTCGCAGCCATTCGCCCTGACGCACGCGCAATTCGGTGCCCGGTGCCGAGGGACCGAACGCCCAGGCTTCGGTCTTGTGCCCCGCCACCAACTCGACGTCCAGCGGCGCGGCGATCAGCTCATAGTCATGGCCCGCCTCAGCGTCGGCCATCTTGCCCAACCAGTACCGCGACGCGCCCCCCGCCCCGACACCAACGACAACAAGACCGGCCAGGCCACCGAGGATTTGGCGACGGGTAAAGGACATGAACTCAACTACCTCACACGAAAGCGGCAGGCCCAAGACCCGCAAAAGGCGAATACGATACACCCGCAGTTGCGAAAGAAACAGCAAAGCGGACGTGACGACGAGCCGCAGGCAGGGCTGGCATCAATGCAAAAAGCCGCGTGAACTCACGTTCACACGGCTTTTTTATCCTCCGATCAACCCCTCAGGGCTGGTGCGGGATCATTCCCACTCAATCGTCGCTGGCGGCTTGCTCGACACGTCGTAGGTGACGCGGGAGATGCCTTCGATTTCATTGATGATGCGGCCGCTGACGGTTTCCAGCAGTTCGTAAGGCAGGTGTGCCCAACGCGCGGTCATGAAGTCGATGGTTTCCACGGCACGCAGGGCCACGACCCAGGCGTAACGACGGCCATCGCCGACAACGCCAACCGATTTCACCGGCTGGAACACCACGAAGGCCTGGCTGACCTTGTGGTACCAGTCGGCCTTGCGCAGTTCTTCGATGAAGATGTGGTCGGCACGACGCAGCAGGTCGGCGTATTCCTTCTTCACTTCGCCGAGGATGCGCACGCCCAGGCCCGGGCCCGGGAACGGGTGCCGGTAGACCATGTCGTACGGCAGGCCCAGCTCCAGGCCCAGACGACGGACTTCGTCCTTGAACAGCTCACGCAGCGGCTCAACCAGCTTGAGGTTCATTTCTTCCGGCAAGCCGCCCACGTTGTGGTGCGACTTGATCACGTGGGCCTTGCCGCTTTTCGCGCCAGCCGACTCGATCACATCCGGGTAGATGGTGCCCTGGGCCAGGTACTTGATGTTGTCCAGCTTGCAGGATTCGGCATCGAACACGTCGATGAAGGTACGGCCGATGATCTTGCGCTTCTTCTCTGGGTCGGCTTCGCCGGCCAGGTTGTCGAGGAACTGGTCCTCGGCGTTGGCGCGGATCACCTTGACGCCCATGTTCTCGGCGAACATGGCCATTACTTGCTCGCCTTCGTGCAGGCGCAGCAGGCCGTTGTCGACGAAGACGCAGGTCAGTTGGTCGCCGATGGCCTTGTGCAGCAGTGCGGCAACCACGGACGAGTCCACGCCGCCGGACAGGCCCAGCAGGACGTTGTCGGTGCCGACCTGGGCGCGAACCTGGGCGATGGCGTCTTCAGCGATCTTCGATGGGGTCCACAGCGCTTCGCACTCGCAGATGTCGAGGATGAAGCGCGACAGGATGCGACCGCCCTGCTTGGTGTGGGTCACTTCCGGGTGGAACTGCACGCCGTAGTAACGACGCTCGTCGCTGAACATGCCAGCGATAGGGCAGCTCGGGGTACTGGCCAGGACGTGGAAATCTTCCGGCAGCCTGGTGACCTTGTCACCGTGGCTCATCCATACGTCGAGGCCAAACAGGCCATCGGCGTCGATGTGGTCTTCGATGCCGTCGAGCAGGCGGCTCTTGCCGACTACGTCTACGCGGGCATAGCCGAACTCACGCAGGTCGGAACCTTCAACCTTGCCGCCCAGTTGCTCGGCCATGGTCTGCATGCCGTAGCAGATACCGAAGACTGGCACGCCCAGGTCGAACACTGCTTGCGGGCAGCGAGGGCTGTCGGCTTCGTGCACGGACTCGGGGCCGCCGGCGAGGATCACGCCTTTTGGAGCGAATTCGCGAATGGCTTCCTCGTCCATGTCGAACGGATGCAGTTCGCAGTAAACGCCGATTTCACGCACGCGGCGGGCAATCAGCTGGGTGTACTGGGAACCGAAATCGAGGATCAGGATGCGGTGAGCGTGAATGTCGAGGGCCATGATTCAGTCTCGTCTAAGTAATTCAGAAACAGTCGTGATTCAGAAACAACTCGGGGCTGAATAGAACAGCCCCGGTTGCTTAACGATTTGCTTGAAGCCTCAACCTACGCGGTAGTTTGGCGCTTCTTTGGTGATCTGTACGTCGTGGACGTGGGACTCGGCCATGCCAGCACCGGTGATCCGCACGAACTCAGGCTTGGTGCGCATTTCTTCGATGTCGGCACTGCCGGTGTAACCCATCGAGGAACGCAGGCCGCCCATCAGTTGATGGATGATGGCGCTCAGGGTGCCCTTGTACGGCACACGCCCTTCGATACCTTCCGGAACCAGCTTCTCGGCACCCGCGGAGGAGTCCTGGAAGTAACGGTCGGAGGAACCCTGGGCCTGGGACATGGCGCCCAGCGAACCCATGCCGCGATAAGCCTTGTACGAACGGCCCTGGAACAGTTCGATCTCGCCTGGCGCTTCTTCGGTACCGGCGAACATCGAGCCCATCATCACGCAGGAAGCACCGGCCACGATGGCCTTGGACAGGTCACCGGAGAAACGGATGCCGCCGTCGGCGATCAACGGAACGCCAGTGCCTTCGAGGGCAGCGGCGACGTTGGCGATGGCACTGATTTGCGGCACGCCGACACCAGCGACGATACGGGTGGTGCAGATCGAGCCAGGGCCGATACCGACCTTGACTGCGTCAGCGCCAGCTTCGGCCAGGGCCTTGGCGGCAGCGCCGGTGGCGATGTTGCCGCCGATCACCTGCACTTCAGGGAAGTTTTGTTTAACCCAGCGAACGCGGTCGATCACGCCTTTGGAGTGACCGTGGGCGGTGTCGACCACCACCACGTCAACGCCGGCGTTGACCAGGGCAGCAACACGGTCACCGGTGTCTTTACCGGTACCGACCGCGGCGCCCACGCGCAGACGACCTTGATCGTCCTTGCTGGCCAGCGGGTAAGCCTTGGCTTTTTCGATGTCGTTGACGGTCATCATGCCCTTGAGGGCGAACTTGTCGTCGACGATCAGTACGCGTTCGATGCGGTGCTTGTGCAGCAACTCGCGAACGTCGTTCTTGTCGGCGCCTTCCTTGACCGTGACCAGGCGCTCTTTAGGCGTCATCACTTCACGGACAGTGGCTTCCAGACGGTTCTCGAAACGCACGTCACGGGAAGTGACAATGCCGACCAGGTCGCCATTGTGCAGCACCGGAACGCCGGAGATGTTGTTCATGCGGGTCAATTCGAACAGTTCGCGCACGGTAGCGTCAGCATCGATGGTGATCGGATCCTTGACCACACCGGCTTCGTAACGCTTGACCTTGCGCACTTCGGCAGCTTGCTGCTCGATGGTCATGTTCTTGTGGATGATACCGATACCACCTTCCTGAGCCATGGCAATTGCCAGACGGGCTTCAGTGACGGTGTCCATGGCGGCGGAGACCAGTGGAATATTCAGCTCGATGCCACGGGTAAGGCGGGTCTTGAGACTGACTTCGTTAGGAAGCACCTCGGAATAACCAGGCACTAGGAGAATGTCGTCGAATGTCAGAGCTTCTTGGCTGATACGCAGCATCGCGGGGGCTCCCGAGCGGGAAAATGGAAGCGCGCCATTATAGTCAGACACCCCCTCGGGTTCAATGTAAAACTCTGTCTATTATCGACCTTATGGATATACGGAACATATCGCCCCCTGGAGGAGCTGTCGAAGGCTGCGATCTTTTGACATTGATCTTCAAAAGCAAGATCAAAAGATCGCAGCCTGCGGCAGCTCCTACAGGAGGATGCAACGATCAGAGCTCTACTTTCACCCAACTAACGGGTTGATCCAGCCAATCGGCAAATTCGTCGAGAAAGCTCTGCTTGAACCCCGCCTCGGCCCAGTTGTTGAAAATGAAGCCCAGGTTGGAAAAGCCGCACTCCTGCAGGAACAGGAAACCGTTGATGTCATCTTCATGCCCGCATTCAGGGCAGGTGAAGTTATCGGTCCGTCCGGGCATCCAGTCTTCGAGGCTTTCAAACAGTGCTTCACCGATTTCCTTGCGGCACTCGGCACAACCGGCCTCGCCAAGAAACCCCTTGGCCGGTGTATAGATGCAGCGCTTGGTGACGATCTCCAGGCCATTGATCGGCTCGCCGAACGGCAGGGCTTGCGGGTGCAGGACCACTTCCCTGGCACCCTCGGCGATGGCGTGGGCCATGCGATTGCCGGTGCGGCCGCAGGTGGTCAACTGTTCGTTGATGATGTTCTTGCGCACCAGCCAGCGCACGATCGCCCGGGCCCGCGGCTCATGCACCGGCAGTGTGGAAATTTTCGGGACAATGATGCTTTGGGAATTCATGGGGCGACCTGCTGTAACGCTTTGAAAGAAGCCCGGCAGCTTAAGCCCAAGGCTTCAGAGGTCAAGTACTCAAGTAACGCCCGATCAGGGCGATACCGCTGGCTAGGACCAGCCAGGTCACCAGGCGGACGAACGCCTCACGTGACAATTTCAGGGTCAGCCGTCGACCGATCCACAGGCCCAGCGCCATGGCCGGCAGCAAACACAACGCCAGCACCAACAAGGGTAGCTCGGCATAGACACCGGCGACAATGAACAGGCTCAGGCGCACCACCGTGCTGCAACTGATCAACGCACTCTGGGTCGCTCGAGCCGCCTCCTTGGGCAAGCGGCTGTTCAAATAGATCGCGTACAGAAAGCCGCCACTGCCAAACAACGCCCCAAACATCCCGCCCACGGTGCCCATCGGCAATGCCCAGGCGGCAGACAATTGCGCCGGACGGGTTTTAATCCACAGGCTGTAGATGGCGTAGGCACTGATAAACAGCCCCATCAACAGCAGCAACAGGTCGGACTTGAGGTTCAACAGGAAGATCACGCCCAGCGTGCAACCCACCGCCATGCAGGGCAACAATCGCAGCAGCTCAGGCCTGGCGACATCCCGCCGCGAGGGCAGCAGGTTGCCGAATGCCGCGACAAAATCAAGCAACACCAGCAACGGTACGATCTTCGACAGCGGCAGGAACAGGATCAGGATCGGCCCGGCGACCAGCGCCGTGCCGAAACCGGCAATGCCGAACACGATATAGGCCAGGGCGATGCCCAGCGCGATTACCAGCCAGTCCACTGCGCCAAAATTCCATTGACCGAACAAATCAACCAACATTTGTACTCATCCTTGTAGGAGCTGCCGCAGGCTGCGATCTTCTGCTCTTGAAAATCAAGATCAAAAGATCGCAGCCTGCGGCAGCTCCTACAAGGGGATCGTGCATTGGGCGAGAGAATGCCTCTATCATGCGCCCCATGATTAAAGATCCCTTTGCAAGACTCGGCCTGGACCGCGAAGTCCTGACCGTCAGCCAGCTCAACGGCCGCGCGCGGGTGTTGCTTGAAGACGTTTTCAGCAACATCTGGGTCGAAGGCGAAATCTCCAACCTCGCCCGGCCGGCGTCGGGCCACGTGTATTTCACCCTCAAGGACAGCGGCGCCCAGGTGCGTTGCGCGCTGTTCCGGCAAAACGCCGCGCGTGTGCGTCAAGCGCTGAAGGATGGCCTGGCCGTCAAGGTACGCGGCAAAGTCTCGTTGTTCGAGGGACGCGGCGATTACCAACTGATCCTCGATACCGTGGAGCCGGCCGGTGATGGAGCATTGCGCCTGGCGTTCGATGCCTTGAAGGAAAAACTCAGCGCCGAAGGCCTGTTCAGCGCCGAGCGCAAAGTACCGCTGCCGGCGCATCCACAACGCATCGGCATCATCAGCTCGCCCACCGGCGCGGTCATCCGCGACATCATCAGCGTGTTCCGCCGCCGCGCGCCGCAGGTGCAATTGACCCTGATCCCCACCGCCGTGCAGGGCCGCGAAGCCACCGCGCAGATTGTCCGCGCGTTAAAACTGGCGGATGCCCGCGGTTTCGACGCGCTGATCCTGGCCCGCGGTGGCGGTTCGCTGGAAGACCTCTGGTGCTTCAACGAAGAAGCCGTAGCGCGCGCGGTGGATGCCTGCGTGACGCCGATCGTCAGCGCCGTCGGCCACGAAACCGATGTATCTATCAGTGACTTCGTCGCCGACGTCCGCGCGCCCACGCCATCGGCCGCCGCCGAGCTGCTGGCACCGGATTCCAGCGATCTGGTCCGCCGGGTCGAGAGCCTGCATCGGCGCCTGGTGATGCGCATGCGTGATCGCTTGATGCGTGACCGGCTGCGCCTGGAAGGCATCTCTCGGCGCCTGCGCCATCCCGGCGAACGCCTGCGCCAGCAAGCGCAACGCCTGGATGATCTGGACATGCGCATGCGTCGGGCCTTCGAACGCAGCCTCAACACCCGTCGCGAACGGCTGATCCGCCTGGAAACCCGCTTGGCCGGGCAGCATCCGGGACGTCAATTGGCGATGCTGCGCCAACGTCTCGACAGCCTCGCCGAACGCTTGCCCCGCGCCATCCGCGAAGGCCTGAAAAACCGTCGCCTGCAGCTGCAGAGCCAGATGCAAACACTGCACGTGGTCAGCCCCCTGGCGACTCTTGGCCGTGGCTACAGCATTTTGCTCGACGAGCGTGGCAATGCGATCCGCAGCGCCGCACAGACCCACACCGGCCAGCGCCTGAAGGCCAAGCTGGGTGAAGGCGAACTGCACGTGCGGGTCGAAGACAATCACCTGACGCCCGTCACCCTTTCTTTACTGGACTGATCCATGCCGCATTTTTTAGCTCCGCTGCTGTTGCTTTGCCTGACCTTCAACGCCCACGCCGACAGCTACATCACCCGCCAGTTGAACAAACCGGTGCCGGGCGGCGTGGCGGTGGTCGACCTGGGCGCTGCCGCGCAAGCGCCGAAAGCCAGTTATCAGGGCAAACCCGTCCTGGTGATCAAGGAACAGAACAACTGGCTGGCGATTGTCGGCGTGCCGTTGACGGTCAAGCCGGGCGCCCAGGCCATCAGCAGTGGTGGGCGCAGCCTTGGTTTCACCGTCGGCAACAAGAAATATCCGGAGCAGCGAATCACCCTGAAAAACACCCAACAGGTCAATCCAGACCCGGACAATCTCAAGCGCATCGAGCGCGAACTGGCCGAGCAGATCGCTGCCTACCGTACGTTCAGCCCGAATTCGCCAAGTAACGTGCTGCTGGACAAACCGGTAAACGGACCGCTGTCGAGCAAGTTCGGCGTACGCCGGTTCTTCAACGGTGAGGAGCGTAATCCTCACTCAGGCCTGGATTTCGCCGTGCCTGCCGGTACGCCGATCAAGACTCCAGCCGCAGGCAAGGTGATCTTGATCGGCAACTACTTCTTCAACGGCAATACGGTGTTTGTCGACCATGGCCAGGGGTTCATCAGCATGTTCTGCCACATGTCGAAAATCGACGTGAAGGTCGGCCAGCAGATGGCTCGTGGCGGTGTGGTTGGCAAAGTCGGGGCGACCGGTCGGGCGACCGGGCCGCATATGCACTGGAATGTCAGCCTGAATGATGCGCGGGTGGATCCGGCTATCTTTATCGGGGCGTTTCAACCTTAAGCAAGATCAAAAGATCGCAGCCTGCGGCAGCTCCTACAAGGTTCGTGTCGTATCGCTGAACCCTGTAGGAGCTGCCGCAGGCTGCGATCTTTCAAGGCCACTACTCCGCATCCAGATCCTCAATGCCATGGACTTCCCGGTCCGCCAGGCAATGCCTGACCCACTCCTGAGTCTCCACTGAAAACCAGCTCAACTCCTGCGCCGTAATCAATTCCCGCGCACACAGCCCGAGCAAATGCGAACGGGCTTCATGCCGCGAGAACCTGAACACGCCAAACGCCCAGTACAGCTCCTTTTGCCCAGCCTTGAGCAATTCCTCGCTGCGATCTATCCGCTCGTACGGCGCGATACTCTTGTCCAATAGCGTCTTTTCGACATCCGATAGAATCCGCTCACACATCCGCTCATGGGCTATCGGACGCAACACGCAGTATTGCTTCCAATCAGACTCGTTCATCACCGACTCCTGCTGTGCCTCCAAGACTTAAGAATAGCTTCGCCACCAGAATAAGACGCCAGCATCATCGATTGCGCACAGTTCAAACCTTGCGCAAACAACCTGAAGATCACCGTACTCCAGAGCAATAAAATCTCGCCAAACAAGCCCTAAAGAGGATTCCTCTCAATTTTTTCCCACCGCTTGCCATCCTTCCCCCCCGCGGTTAGGGTTGAAGGCATGAAAACCTCTCACACCCTCATTCAGCTTCGTCAGCACCGCAGTTTGTGCCTTGTCAGCGCACGACTGCCGGGCTGAATCGCGGCGCCTCGTCCCAAGCGTTACTCCAAGAACATTTTGATCCACCGGCAGGCCGCCTTTTTTCGGCCAACACAATAAGGATTTCCCGATGAGCATGCTCAAAGACCCGTCTTCGAAATACCGCGCGTTCCCGACCATCGATCTGCCGGACCGCACCTGGCCGTCGAAGACCATCACCGCCGCGCCAATCTGGTGCAGCTCCGACCTGCGCGATGGTAACCAGTCGCTGATCGAACCGATGGACGCCGTCAAGAAGCTGCGCTTCTGGAAAACCCTGGTGCAGGTCGGCGTGAAGGAAATCGAAGCGTCGTTCCCGTCCGCCTCGCAGACCGATTTCGACTTCGTACGCACCCTGATCGAAGACGGTCATATCCCGGACGACACCACCATCCAGGTATTGACCCAGGCACGTGAAGATTTGATCGCGCGTACTTTCGAATCCCTGCGTGGCGCGAAAAAAGCCATCGTTCACCTGTACAACGCCACTTCTCCTTCTTTCCGCCGCATTGTCTTCAACCAGGACTTGGAAGGGGTCAAGGAAATCGCCGTAAACGCGGCCAAGCTGTTCGTCAAATATGCCGCCCAGCAGCCGGAAACCGAGTGGACCTTCCAGTACTCCCCGGAAACCTTCAGCGCCACAGAACTGGAGTTCGCCAAGGAAGTCTGCGACGCGGTGATCGAAGTCTGGAACCCGACGCCCGAGCGCAAGATCATCCTCAACCTGCCGGCCACCGTCGAATGCGCTACCCCGAACATCTATGCCGACCAGATCGAATGGTTCGGCCGTCACATCAACCGTCGTGACAGCGTGATCATCAGCCTGCACACCCACAACGACCGTGGCACTGGCGTTGCTGCCACAGAGCTGGGCCTGATGGCTGGCGCCGACCGCGTCGAAGGCTGCCTGTTCGGCAACGGCGAGCGTACCGGTAACGTCGACCTGGTGACCGTGGCCTTGAACATGTACACCCAGGGCCTGAACCCTGAGCTGGACTTCTCCGACATCGACGGCGTGCGCAAGGTCGTCGAAGAGTGCAACCAGATCCAGGTTCACCCGCGTCACCCGTACGTTGGCGACTTGGTGCACACCGCATTCTCCGGCTCGCACCAGGACGCGATTCGCAAGGGTTTCGCCCAGCAGAAACCGGACGCCCTGTGGGAAGTGCCGTACCTGCCGATCGACCCGGCCGACATCGGCCGCAGCTACGAGGCGGTCATCCGCGTCAACAGCCAGTCGGGCAAGGGCGGCATCGCCTATCTGTTGGAGCAGGAATACGGCATCAGCCTGCCACGTCGCATGCAGATCGAATTCAGCCAGGTCGTGCAGCGCGAAACCGATCGCCTGGGCCTGGAAATGACCGCCCAGCAAATCCACGCGCTGCTGCACAGCGAGTACTTGCAGGCCAACACCCCGTATGCGCTGGTCAGCCATCGCCTGCAGGAAGAAAACGGCCACAGCGCCGTCGAAGTGGAAGTGGCCAGCAAAGGCCAGGGCGAAACCAACCTGCACTGGCGCGGCAAGGGCAACGGCGCCCTGGAAGCACTGGTGGCCGGCCTGCCGATCCCGGTGGAAATCATGGACTACAACGAACACGCCATCGGCGCGGGCACCAATGCCAAGGCGGCGGCCTACATTGAACTGCGAGTGAATGGTGAGCGTGCGGTGCACGGCGTGGGTATCGATGAAAACATCACCACCGCCAGCTTCAAGGCCCTGTTCAGCGCGCTGAACCGCTCGCTGAGCCAGCCGGAAGCGAAAGCGGCGTAATTAGCCTTCGCTGAAATACAAAAGGCCCCGAGATGCGATCTCGGGGCCTTTTTGTTTGCCTGTAGTTTTTGTAGTGCCTGTCATGCCATCTTCGCGAGCAGGCTCGCTCCCACAGGAGAACGCATTCCAATGTGGGAGCGAGCCTGCTCGCGAAGGGGCCAGCTCAGGCAGTGCAAGTCTCAGGTGAACTCGAAGGTATCGGCATCCAGGTTCGCCGGAAAACGCGTGCGATACGCTGCCAGTTCCGCCGCATCCAGCACCACCTTGAACACCCCGTCCGCCTCTCCCGCGCTGAGCAACGTCTCGCCCTGGAAATCCAGCACCTGGCTGTCCCCGGTATAGGCAAAGCCTTTGCCATCGGTGCCGATGCGGTTAACCGCTGCCACGTAGCACAGGTTCTCGATGGCCCGCGCCGGCAGCAAGCGGTTCCAGTGCTGGCGCCGTGCGCCCGGCCAGTTGGCGGTGTACAGCAGCAGGTCCGTGTCCTGCGCATCGCGACTCCACACCGGGAAACGCAGGTCGTAGCAAATCAGCGGCCGCACTCGCCAGCCCTTGAGTTCGAACTGCACCTGGCGTTCGCCCGGGGTGAAGTGATTGTGCTCGCCGGCCATGCGGAACAGGTGACGTTTGTCGTAGTGCCACACTTCGCCGTCCGGCCGCGCCCACAACAGGCGGTTACGATGGCTGCCATCAGCGGCCTGCACAATCACGCTACCGGTGATCACTGCCTCGAATTTTGCCGCCTGAGCCCGCAACCATTTACTGGTCGGTCCGTTTTCCGCTTCAGCGAGGGTCTCGGACTCCATCGAGAAACCGGTGGTGAACATCTCCGGCAGAATGATCAGGTCCGCGCCGCGAGCCTGTTCCAGCAAGTGCTCGAAATGCTCCAGGTTGGCCTGGCGATCGTGCCAGGCCAGGGTGGTCTGGATCAGCGCAACGGTCAGGTTCGGCAGCGCACTCAGATCACGCATAATTTTTCCGCTGCTTCACGCAGGGTCTCCTCACGTTTGGCAAAGCACAGGCGTATCAGGCGCTGGCCTTCAGGCGGCGTCTGGTAGAACACCGAGATCGGGATGCTCGCAACGCCGTGTTCACGGGTCATCCACAGGGCCATCTCAACGTCGTTGAGATCCGGGCGGATCTGCGAGTAGTCGACCAGCTGGAAATACGTACCGCTTACCCGGGTGAAGCTGAAGCGCGAAGGCGCCAGCAGGTCGCAAAACAGGTCGCGCTTGGCCTGATAGAACGCCGGCAACTCTTCCACGTGTTCCGGGTGTTCGGCCATGAAGTCGGCCAAGGCATACTGCAACGGTGTGACGCCGCAGAAATTCACGTACTGGTGCACCTTGCGCAGCTCTGCCGTGAGCGCCGGCGGCGCGACTACATAGCCGGTTTTCCAGCCGGTGACGTGATAGGTCTTGCCGAAGGAGCTGACCACGAAGGCGCGCTGATACAGCTCTTCATGGGCCAGCACACTGACGTGGGGCACACCGTCGTAGACCAGGTGTTCGTAGACCTCATCGCTGATCACATAGATGTCACGATCGCGGATTAACGCCGCCAGTTGGTCCAGCTCCGCACGGTTGATCAGTGCGCCGCTGGGATTGTGCGGAGTGTTGAGGATGATCATCCGCGTACGCGGACTCAGTGCCTGGGCGAGCTTCTGGAAATCGATGCTGAAGTCATCCAACCCCAGTTGCACATGAACGCAACGACCACCGGCCAGCTCAACCGAAGGCTCGTAACTGTCATAAGCCGGGTCGAACACGATGACTTCGTCACCGCTGTGGATAACGGCCTGGATGGCGCAGAAAATCGCCTCGGTCGCGCCGGGCGTCACGGTCACTTCGTTGTCCACATCGACGCTGACGCCATAGCTGCGGGCGATTTTCGCCGCGATCTGCTGACGCAGTACCGGCAGCCCGGTCATTGGCGAGTATTGGTTGTGGCCATTGGCAATATGCCGGCCGACCGCATCGCACAGGGCCTGCGGAGCAGCGAAATCGGGAAAGCCCTGGGACAGGTTGAGCGCCCCGGTTTGCGCCGCGAGCTGAGACATCTGAGTGAAGATGGTGACGCCGACATTCGGCAGCTTACTGGTGATCATCGAGGATTCCCTGCTCTACACCCGGCTCTAACGGCGGCGCGGGAGAGCCCGAGGATAGCCCAAACGGCGCCCATAAAAAAAGGGCGCCAAAAGCGCCCTTCTTCTCGTCCTACCCTGTGGGAGCGAGCCTGCTCGCGAAGGCGGTGTGTCAGTCGCGATAAACGTTGACTGACAGATTGCATTCGCGAGCAGGCTCGCTCCCACATGAGTGAGGCAAGCCTTAGATCAGCGCTTGTCGCGGCGCTTCTTGTCGGCTTTCTTGTGGTGCGACATCAAGCGACGCTTCTTGTTGACCTGGCGGTCGGTCAGCGAGTTCTTGTTGCCTTCATACGGGTTCTCGCCGCCCTTGAACTCGATGCGGATCGGCGTACCGACCAGCTTCAAGACACGGCGGTAAGTGTTTTCCAGGTAACGCACGTAAGACTTCGGCACCTTCTCGATCTGGTTACCGTGGATCACGATGATCGGCGGGTTCGCACCACCCAAGTGGGCGTAACGCAGCTTGATCCGGCGGTTGTTGACCATTGGCGGTGCGTGCTCGCCAACCGCGTCTTCCAGGATCTGGGTCAGACGGTTGGTCGGCCAGCGGGTGACCGCGGACTTGAACGAGTTCTGCACCGAGGCGTAAAGGTTGCCCACGCCAGTGCCGTGCAGGGCCGAGATGAAGTGGATGTCGGCGTAGTCAACGAAGAACAGACGACGCTGCAGCTCGACCTTCACGAAGTCGCGCTCGCTCGGCGTCATGCCGTCCCACTTGTTGATCGCGATGACCAGCGCACGACCCGACTCGATGGCGAAGCCCAGCAGGTTGAGGTCGTGGTCCACCACGCCTTCGCGGGCGTCCATCACGAAGATCACCACGTTGGCGTCTTTGATCGCTTGCAGGGTTTTGACCACGGAGAACTTTTCGACTTCTTCGTGGATCTTGCCGCGCTTGCGCACACCGGCGGTGTCGATCAGCGTGTACTTCTCGTCGTTACGCTCGAACGGGATGTAGATACTGTCGCGGGTGGTGCCGGGTTGGTCATAGACGATCACCCGGTCTTCACCGAGCATGCGGTTGACCAGGGTCGACTTGCCGACGTTCGGGCGACCGATGATCGCGATCTTGATCCCGTCTTTTTCGCTCGGGCCAGGAATGCGCTTGGCTTCCTCGCCTTCGGCGACGTCCTCTTCCTCGCCTTCTTCCGGCTCTTCTGCGTCTTTCGGGAACTCGCTCAGGGCGATTTCCAGCATCTGGGTGATGCCACGGCCATGCGCACCGGCGATCGGGATCGCGTGGCCCATGCCCAACGGAGCGAATTCGGCGCGGGCCATGTCAGGGTCGATGTTGTCGACCTTGTTGGCAACCACGTAGGAACGCTTGTTACGTTTGCGCAAATGCTCGGCGATCATCTGGTCGGCGGCGGTGAAACCGGCCTTGGCATCTACCAGGAATAGAACGACATCCGCTTCTTCAATGGCCAGCAGCGACTGCTCGGCCATTTTTTCGTCCATACCATGCTCGTCACCGGAGATACCGCCGGTGTCGACCAGAATGTAGGAACGCCCTTGCCACTTGGCCTCACCGTACTGGCGATCACGGGTCAGACCGGACAAGTCGCCGACGATAGCGTCGCGAGTCCTGGTCAGGCGGTTGAACAAGGTGGACTTGCCGACGTTCGGTCGGCCCACCAGGGCGATTACGGGAACCATGCGGCTCTCCACTTCGTTTATTTCAGAAAATACAAAAGCCGCTGCGAGGGCAGCGGCTGGTGCTCGGGGCAACACTGTGCGCTTGTCTGTGGGAGCGAGCCTGCTCCGGGCGGCGTTCCGACGAAAAACGCCGGAGCACCGCGTTTATTCAGGATGCAAACGTTATCGTTGACGTCCATCGCGAGCAGGCTCGCTCCCACATTCATATCCACAAGTGAAGCAGCCCGGGGGATTAACCCCAAGCATAGTCGTTACTTAATGGTCAGGGCTTCCAGTTTGCCGCTGTTGCCATATACATAAATCGTGTCACCCACCACCAGCGGACGGGCACGCAGGCCGTCGCTGTCGATGCGCTCGCGGCCGACGAATCGACCGTCCACCTGACTCAACAGGTGCAGGTAACCTTCCAGGTCACCGACTGCAACATAACTGGAGAACACTTCTGGAGCCGACAGTTGGCGGCGAGCCAGCGAATCGTTGCTCCACAAGGCTGTGGTGGAGCGCTCGTCGACGCCTTCAACGGTGCCCGAGGACAGGCTCACGTAGACGCTGCCGAAACCCTGGGCGACACCGGCATAGCTGGAAGCATCACGCTGCCAGAGTTGCCGACCGCTTTGCAGGTCCAGTGCCGCAACGCGACCCTGGTAGCTGGCGACATAAATCGTCTCACCGGACAACAGCAAGCCGCCATCGATGTCGACAACACGCTCCAGTTCCGAACGACCTTGCGGGATCGCTACACGCTGTTCCCACACCGGCACGCCGTTGGAAATGTCGAGAGCGACCACTTTACCAGTCGAGAAGCCAGCCACCGCGAGGCGGTTGGTCACGATCGGTGCGCTGGTACCGCGCAGGGTCAGTACCGCAGGCGTGCTGTCATACAACCAGCGCTGGTTGCCAGTGGCGGCATCCAGACCGATCAAACGATCGTCCTGGGTCTGGACCACGACCACATCGCCATTGTTGGCCGGCGGTGCGAGGACTTCACTGGACACGCGCGCGCGCCATTTCTCTTCGCCGTTGATGGCGTCCAGGGCAACGATTTCACCCTTGATCGTACCCACCGTCAGCAGACCGTAACCCACGCCAACAGCGCCGGAAACAGGCAGTTCGAGATCTTTCTTCCATTTGACGTCGCCGTTGCTGCGATCCAACGCCATTACCACACCGGTGACATCGGCGGCATAGATGGTATCGCCATCGATGGCCGGAACCAGCATGTTGTAGGTTTCGCCCTGACCGTCACCGATCGAACGACTCCACTGCTTCTGCAGGACCACTTCTTCCTTGAAGTCGGTCAATTCGGCCGGTGGCAATTCTTTCTTGCTGTTGCTGCTGCAACCCGCGGCCAAAATGGCCAGGGCCAGCAATGCTGCATGCTTCCAACGAATCACGTCACGCATCCCCTTTGGCCAGGTCGTCCAGCTTGATTTGCAGGCCACCGACCGCCGCTTCATCCGACAGTGCCGCCTTGGCTTTTTGATACGCCGCGTGCGCTTCGTCGGTACGACCCAACTGCACCAGCAGGTCGCCCTTGAGTTCTTCGCGAGTGGCCAGGAAGGCCTTGTCGGCATCGCCTTCCAGCAGCTTCAGGGCTTCATCGACCTTGTCCTGCGCGGCCAGTACCTGCGCCAGGCGCTGACGGGCGATTTCGCCCAGTGCCGGGTTGGCCGGCTTGGCGACGATGGCCTTGAGCTCGCTGGCTGCGTCATCGAGCTTGCCACTGTCGACCGCGACTTTCGCCACGAACAGGCTGCCGTATTGCGCATAGGCGCTGCCGCCGAACTCGCTGTTGAGCTTGCCGGCCAGGTCCGAGACACGCGCCGCATCTGGCTTGCCGTCAGGCGTCAGCGTGGTTTCGAGCAATTGCTGATAGAGCATCGAGGCACCTTGCGACTGGTTGCTCTGATACTTCTGGAACGCCTGCCAACCGAACACGATGACCAGCGCCAACAGGCCGCCAGTCACCAGGGGCTTGCCGTTGCGTGACCACCATTCCTTAAAATCCGCCAGCTGTTCGTCTTCGGTACTCGACACCCCAATACTCCTTAATCGCTAATTCGGCTGTTATGACAGCTTCAACCCTGCACGACGCAGGTGGCCAGGTGTGCAGCAAGCGCATCCCAGGCAATGCTTTGTTGTTCGCCCTGGCCACGCAGGGGTTTGAAACCTACCACTTGCTGGGCCATCTCGTCGTCGCCGAGGATCAGTGCGAACAGCGCACCGCTCTTGTCGGCCTTCTTGAACTGGCTCTTGAAGCTGCCAGCGCCGGCATTGACTTGCAGGCGCAGGTTGGGCAACTGGTCGCGCACGCGCTCGGCCAAGGCCAGGCCTGCCAGCTCGGCGGCTTCACCGAAGGCACAGAGGTAGACGTCGACCTGACGGGAGATTTCTTCCGGGATCTGCTCCAGGGTTTCCAGCAGCAATACCAGGCGCTCGATACCCATGGCGAAACCGACGCCGGCAGTAGGCTTGCCGCCCATCTGCTCGACCAGGCCGTCGTAACGACCACCGGCACACACTGTGCCTTGGGCGCCAAGTTTGTCGGTGACCCATTCGAAAACGGTCTTGCTGTAGTAGTCCAGCCCGCGAACCAGCTTCGGGTTGATCACATAGGGGATGCCGGCGGCGTCCAGGCGAGCCTTGAGGCCCTCGAAGTGCACGCGAGATTCTTCGTCGAGGTAGTCGGCCATTTTCGGCGCATCGACCAGAATCGCCTGTGTATCGGCATTCTTGGTGTCCAGGACCCGCAGCGGGTTGGTTTTCAAGCGGCGCTGGCTGTCTTCGTCCAGCTTGTCCAGGTGACCGGACAGGAACTCGACCAGCGCTTCACGATAGCGGCCACGGGACTCGCTGGTGCCCAGGCTGTTGAGTTCGAGCTTGACCGCATCGCGGATGCCCAGCTCGCCCCACAGGCGCCAGGTCAGCACGATCAGTTCGGCGTCGATGTCCGGACCGTCGAGGTTGAAAACCTCGACACCGATCTGGTGGAACTGGCGGTAACGGCCTTTCTGCGGACGCTCGTGGCGGAACATCGGACCGATGTACCAGAGCTTCTGCACCTGGCCACCGCCGGTGATGCCGTGCTCGAGCACCGCACGCACGCACGCTGCCGTGCCTTCGGGACGCAGGGTCAGGGAGTCGCCGTTACGGTCGTCGAAGGTGTACATCTCTTTTTCAACGATGTCGGTCACTTCACCGATGGAGCGCTTGAACAGCTCGGTGAACTCGACGATCGGCATGCGGATCTGCTTGTAACCGTAGTTATCCAGCAGGCGCGAAACGGTGCCTTCGAAATGACGCCACAGGGGGGTCTGTTCGGGCAGGATGTCGTTCATGCCACGAATGGCTTGCAGAGACTTGCTCACATTAAATCCTTAAATTCCGTTCGGCTCTTCAGTCGGCTCAGCCGCGCGCGATAACCGCTGCGTCGGCTTCGACCTTTTCGGCCGCTTTCTCGCGGATCAAGCGTTCAAGCTCATCCACCAGATTGTCATTCGTCAGTTTCTGCGACGGCTTGCCGTCGATGTAAATCAGGTTTGGCGTGCCGCCGGTCAAGCCGATATGGGCTTCCTTGGCTTCGCCCGGCCCGTTGACCACGCAACCGATGACCGCGACGTCAAGCGGCACCAGCAGGTCTTCGAGGCGCCCTTCCAGCTCGTTCATGGTCTTGACCACATCGAAGTTCTGCCGCGAGCAACTCGGGCAGGCGATGAAGTTGATGCCACGGGAACGCAGATGCAGGGACTTGAGAATGTCGTAGCCGACTTTCACTTCCTCGACCGGATCAGCCGCCAACGAGATGCGAATGGTATCGCCAATCCCTTCGGCGAGCAGCATACCGAGGCCCACGGCAGATTTCACCGTGCCTGAACGCAAACCACCGGCTTCGGTGATGCCCAGGTGCAGCGGCTGGACGATTTCCTTCGCCAGCAAGCGGTAGGCTTCGACGGCCATGAACACGTCGGAAGCTTTCACGCTGACCTTGAAGTCCTGGAAGTTCAGGCGCTCAAGGTGTTCGACGTGGCGCAGCGCCGATTCAACCAGCGCGGCTGGCGTCGGCTCGCCGTATTTTTTCTGCAGGTCTTTTTCCAGGGAGCCGGCGTTCACCCCGATACGGATCGGAATGCCACGATCGCGGGCGGCATCGACCACCGCGCGCACGCGGTCTTCGCGACCGATGTTGCCCGGGTTGATCCGCAGGCAGTCAACGCCAAGTTCGGCCACGCGCAAGGCGATGCGGTAGTCGAAGTGAATGTCGGCGACCAAGGGCACCTTGACCAGTTGCTTGATCTTGCCGAAGGCCTCGGCGGCGTCCATGTCCGGCACGGACACCCGCACGATATCGACACCCGCGGCTTCCAGGCGATTGATTTGCGCGACGGTCGCAGCGACGTCGTTGGTGTCGCTGTTGGTCATGCTTTGCACAGCGATGGGCGCATCGCCGCCAACAGGTACATTACCGACCCAGATCTTGCGCGATTCGCGACGTTTGATTGGAGATTCGCCGTGCATGACTTATTGACCCAACTTCAGGCGAGCAGTCTCGCCACTGGTGAACGGAGCGACATTGACCGCCTGACCGTTGTAGCTGACCTGCGCGCCGCGGGCATAACCCAGGCGCACGGAAAACGGCGGCTTGCCATTGAGGGAAACGCTTTCGCCTTTACGCTTCAGGCCGCTCAACAGCACCTTGCCGTTGCCGTCGGTGACCTGGGTCCAGCAGTCGGCGCTGTACTGTAGTTGGACCTGGCCCTGGCCTGCCACCGCAGGCGCTGCTGGCGCCGGTGCCGCAGCGGTTGGCGCTGCAACACTTGGAGCAACCGGTGCAGTCACCGTCGGCGCTGCAACAGCTGGAGCTGCAGGAACAGCCGGGGCTGGCGTCACAGGCGTGGCGGCGGTCGGTGCGGCGGCTGTCGGTGCAACGGGTGCCGGCGCTGGCGTTTCAGCCGGAGCCGGGGTCGCGGAGTCGGCCTGCGGCAATGCCAGGGCCGTGGTGTTTTGCGCCTCACCCTCGGCCACCGCCTGGTCTTCCGGCTCATCCAGCGGATGAATCTGGGTAGTGCCATCGGCACCTTCGACTTCCACGTGTTCCGGGGTCAGGCTGATCAGGTCCTTGGTGCGCAGCGAGGTCTGGTCCTGCCACCAGACAAAACCACCACCCACCACGGCCACCAGCAACAACAGGCTGACAATGCGCAAGATGGTGTGGGACACGCGAACTGGCTCTTCGATACGGCCCAGGCTGTGAACGCTGCTGCCCTTGGAGTCGGTACCGGTGGATTGGTCGAACTGCTGGACCAGGACGGCCTGGTCCATGCCGAGCAATTTGGCATAAGCACGGATATAGCCGCGGGCGAAGGTATGCCCTGGCAGCTTGTCGAAATCGCCGGCTTCCAGATTGCTCAGGGAATTGACGGTAAGGTTGAGCTTAAGGGCCACTTCGGCCAGCGACCAGCCATTGCTTTCGCGGGCCTGGCGCAAGGTCTCACCGGGGTTAACGCGATTCGCTGCTACAACTTCGGGATGCGCCGCTTTCATCATTGCTCCGACAGGTATTGCTGATATTCCGATGTACCGGGATAAAGTCGTTTTAATTGCAGGCCCGCACTGGCGGCCTTGTCGCGATCATCAAACACTTTTGCCAGGCGAATGCCGAGCAATAGACTACGTGCATTTTGCTCGGCAAGCAGGCTAAAACGGTCGTAAAAGTCACGCGCGGGCACATAATGCCTGTCTTCGTAAGACAACTCAGCCATTTCCAACAATGCCCGAGGCTGTTGTCGATTCAAACGCAGGGCTTTTTCCAGTTGCTGCTGGGCCAACTCGCGCTGGCCGAGCATCGAAGCCGTCATGCCCAGGTTCTCGAACACGCGCGAACGCTCAGGATACAGGGTATCGGCGGCGGCCTGTTCAAAACGCTCGTAGGCTTCCTTGTAACGTTTCTGCTCGTAGAGAAAGCTGCCGTAGTTGTTGAGGATTCGCGCATCGGCGGGACGGGAAGCCAGCGCCTTGCGAAAATGCTGGTCAGCCAGTTCCGGCTCCATTTCGGCCTGGAACACCAACCCCAGCGCGGCATTGGCGTCCGGGTCTGCGGCGTCCAGCTCCAGCGCCTTCTTCAGGGGCACTTTTGCTCGCTCGGTCATGCCTTGTTGCAAATAACCGATGCCCAGTTGCACGTAGGCCTCGCGCGCCTCGCCACGGCCTTTGCTGGTCTTCATCGGGTTGTAGTCGCCCGAAAGCACACAGCCAGCGCACAGGCTGGCCATTAGCAAAAGCAGCGCAAAGCGCAGGGACATGGAGATCCTCTCTTGATTACTTCGCAGCGTTCGACGCCATATCGTTGTCGGCGCTCAGTTCACGCACGGCGATATAACGTTCGCTGCGACGGGTGCGATCCAGCACCTGCCCTACCAATTGACCACAGGCCGCGTCGATGTCTTCACCACGGGTGGTGCGTACAGTGACGTTGAAACCGGCATGATGAAGCTGATCCTGGAACCGACGAATGGCATTGTTGCTAGGCCGCTCGTAACCGGAGTGCGGGAACGGGTTGAACGGGATCAGGTTGATCTTGCACGGGATGTTCTTGAGCAGCTCGATCATTTCAACGGCGTGCTCGACCTTGTCGTTCACGTCCTTGAGCAAGGTGTACTCGATGGTCAGCACGCGCTTTTCGCCCAGGGACGACATGTAGCGCTGGCACGATTCGAGGAGCATCTTAAGCGGATACTTCTTGTTGATCGGCACCAATTGGTTACGCAATGCGTCATTCGGTGCGTGCAGGGACAACGCCAGGGAGACGTCGATGTGCTTGGACAGCTCATCGATCATCGGCACCACGCCGGAGGTCGACAGGGTCACGCGGCGCTTGGAAATGCCGTAGCCCAGGTCGTCCATCATCAGGTGCATGGCCGCGATGACGTTGTCGAAGTTCAGCAGCGGCTCACCCATGCCCATCATCACCACGTTGGTGATGGCACGGTCGACGGTTGCCGGGACGCTGCCAAAGGATTTGTTGGCAATCCACACCTGGCCGATGACTTCGGCGGCGGTGAGGTTGCTATTGAAGCCTTGCTTGCCGGTGGAGCAGAAACTGCAATCCAGGGCACAGCCTGCCTGGGACGAAACGCACAAGGTGCCGCGCTTGCCCTGGGGAATGTACACAGTCTCGACGCAGCTGCCGGACGCCACGCGCACCACCCACTTGCGGGTGCCGTCGCTGGAGATGTCCTCGCTGACCACTTCCGGACCGCGAACTTCAGCAACGGCCTTGAGCTTCTCGCGCAGGGCCTTGCTGACGTTCGTCATGGCGTCGAAATCATCGACGCCAAAGTGGTGAATCCATTTCATTACCTGACCGGCACGGAAACGCTTCTCCCCGATTGAGTCGAAGAATTTTTCCATTTCCTGTTGAGTCAGACCCAGCAGGTTGGTTTTTACAGTCGATGTAGTCATGGATTCACCTTCACTCTTAAGCCAATGCTTAGCGAGTGGTTACTTCAGTAGCTGCGAAGAAGTATGCGATTTCGCGAGCGGCAGCGGCTTCGGAGTCCGAACCGTGTACGGCGTTGGCGTCGATCGATTCAGCGAAGTCAGCACGGATGGTGCCGGCAGCAGCTTCTTTAGGGTTGGTAGCGCCCATCAGCTCACGGTTGCGAGCGATGGCGTTTTCGCCTTCCAGAACCTGGACGACAACCGGACCGGAGGTCATGAACGCTACCAGGTCACCGAAGAAACCGCGCTCGCTGTGCTCAGCGTAGAAGCCTTCGGCTTCGGCTTTGGACAGTTGCTTCATTTTCGAAGCTACAACGCGCAGGCCAGCGTCTTCGAAACGGGAAACGATCTTGCCGATCACGTTTTTAGCAACGGCGTCAGGCTTGATGATGGAGAAAGTACGTTGAACAGCCATGGTGTAACTCCAGAAACGGTAATTTGCGAAAAATTAAACCCGCGAATTATACGCGGGTTCTTGGGTATTGCCTAACTGTGTACAGGTCGCCAGCTCTGTAGGAGCTGCCGAAGGCTGCGATCCTTTGATCCTGGCCTTTCGCTTGAGATTCAAGTGGCACCGGAAAGATCGCAGCCTCGCTTCGCGAGTCAGCTCCTACAAGCGTTCTTCGATCCAGTGGGCCTGAATGGCCTCCAGGATCTTTTCGCCACAATGCTCAGGCTTGTCGTCGAATTCGGGCAATTCCATCACCCATTTACGCAGATCGACGAAGTTGACCGACATAGGGTCCACTTCAGGCTTGCTTTCAGCCAGCTGGATCGCGATTTCCAGCACATCAGTCCACTTGAGACTCATGACAGTTCCTTGAATCAGTGCGGCGCTTCGGCTGCGTGGTTGAGCGAGTACTTCGGAATTTCAACGGTCAGGTCTTCGGTGCCGACCTTGGCCTGACAGCCCAGGCGCGACTCACGCTCCAGCCCCCAGGCCTTGTCGAGGTAGTCCTCCTCCAGCTCGTCAGCCTCTTCCAGCGAATCGAAACCTTCGCGGATGATGCAGTGGCAGGTGGTGCAGGCGCAGACGCCGCCACAGGCACTTTCCATCTCGATATGGTGTTCGTGAGCCAGCTCGAGGATGGAAATACCCGGCTCAGCCTCGACGACCATGCCTTCAGGGCAAAACTTCTCGTGTGGCAGAAAAATGACCTGCGGCATCGTTATTCCTCAATCTCATTCAGGTTGCGCCCCGCCAGCGCGGCTTTCACCGTCGAGTCCAGGCGGCGGGCAGCAAAGGCGTCGGTCACTTGCGACAGACGCTTGGTCTGCTGCTCGATGGCGTAGCCATCGGTACCTTTCATCAGTTCGGTCAGTTCCTGCACTTGCAGTTCGATGACCATGCGCTCGTCGGCGTCCAGCAAGCGCTCGCCGTCAGCTTCCAGGGCGGCCTGTACCGCCTCGATCAGGCGCTGGGCATCGACCTGCTGCTCACGCAGAACGCGGGCAACCTTGTCGTCGTTGGCGTGCTGGAACGAATCCTTGAGCATCTTGGCGATTTCGCCGTCGGTCAGGCCGTAGGACGGCTTGACCTGGATGCTGGCCTCGACGCCCGAACCCAGTTCGCGAGCGGAAACACTGAGCAAGCCATCGGCATCGACCTGGAAGGTCACGCGAATCTTCGCCGCGCCGGCCACCATCGCCGGAATACCGCGCAATTCGAAGCGCGCCAGGGAGCGGCAATCGCTGATCAGCTCGCGCTCGCCCTGCAACACGTGGATCGCCATGGCCGACTGGCCATCTTTGTAAGTCGTGAAGTCCTGCGCCCGAGCGACGGGGATGGTGGTGTTGCGTGGAATCACCTTCTCCATCAGGCCGCCCATGGTTTCCAGGCCCAGGGACAACGGAATCACGTCCAGCAGCAGCAATTCATCGCCATCGCGCTTGTTGCCGGCCAGGGTATCGGCCTGGATCGCGGCACCGATGGCCACCACTTGATCCGGGTCGATTTCAGTCAGAGGCTGGCGCCCAAAAGCTTCGGCGACAGCTTCGCGAACACGAGGCACGCGAGTCGAGCCGCCAACCATGACCACCGCATGCACGTCTTCCAGCTCTACACCGGAATCACGCACCGCGCGGCGACAGGCTTTCAGGCTGCGCGCGATCATCGGCTCGATCAAGGCATCGAAGGCTTCGCGGGTCAGCTCGGCTTTCCAGTCGCCATGAGTCACTTCGACCGACGAGGCGTTGGTCAGGGCTTCCTTGGCGGCGCAAGCCGTTTGCAGCAGCTGACGCTGCGCACCCGGATCGAGGTTGGCGGACAGACCGGCGCTCTCGATGATCCAGCCAGCAATTGCGTGGTCGAAGTCATCACCGCCCAGGGCGCTGTCGCCGCCGGTAGCCAGGACTTCGAACACACCGCCGGTCAGGCGCAGAATCGAAATATCGAAGGTGCCGCCGCCCAGGTCATAGATGGCAACCAGGCCTTCGGCGTGCTGGTCCAGACCGTAAGCCACCGCCGCGGCGGTCGGCTCGTTGAGCAAACGCAGCACATTCAGGCCGGCCAGTTTGGCCGCATCCTTGGTGGCTTGACGCTGGGCATCGTCGAAATAGGCCGGAACAGTGATGACCGCACCTACCAGCTCGCCGCCCAAAGTGGCTTCGGCACGCTGGCGCAAGACCTTGAGGATGTCCGCCGAGACTTCGACCGGGCTTTTCGGCCCCTGGATCGTCTCGATGAACGGCATGTGCGACTCGCCGCCGACAAAGCGGTACGGCAACTGATCACCCAATTGCTTGACGTCGGACAGACCACGACCCATCAAGCGCTTGACCGACAGCACGGTATTCAAGGGATCGGTGGCGGCAGCCAGCTTGGCGGATTCGCCAACCTCGACGCGATCGGCGTGATAGCGCACGGCAGACGGCAAGATGACCTGCCCTTGCGCGTCAGCCAGAGGCTCGGAAAGACCACTGCGCAACGCAGCGACCAGCGAATTGGTAGTGCCCAAGTCGATCCCCACAGCCAGGCGACGCTGGTGCGGTTGAGGACTTTGGCCGGGTTCGGCGATCTGCAGTAGGGCCATCGTTATCAGGACTTATCTGTATATCAGGCGTGCGACCGGAGCGGCACTGGGTTAATCGTCGAGGCGCTCTTCCAGCTGGCGCACTTCGTAGGTCAGCTTGTCGAGGAACTGCATGCGCCGCATCAGGCGTTCGGCCTGTTCACGTTGCGCTGCATCATTCCAGCAAGCTGCGAAACTGTCGTTCAGTTTTTCCTGGGCCACTTTCAGGCGGCGCTTGAAGACGGCAACGCCATTAAGGTCGGCGCTGTCCTGCAGGTCTTCGAGCTCTTCGCGCAACTCCATCTGTTGCAGAAGAAACTCCGGATCATGCACCGTGACCTCCAGCGGCAACTCACCACCATTCAAGGCGAGCAGGTAACGCGCGCGCTTGGGTGGACTCTTGAGCGTCTGGTAGGCCTCGTTGAGGCTCGCGGATTGCTCTAGCGCCAGCCGCTGCTCCCGCTCGGAAGCGTCGGCAAAGCGGTCTGGATGAACACTGCGCGCCAACTCACGGTAGCGCGTAGCCAGCTGGTCGAGATCCAGGTTGAAGCTCGGTTGCAGCTCGAATAAAGCGAAATGACAAGGAGTACCCACGACAAGCCTCAGATGTTGAAGCTTTCGCCGCAGCCACATTCACCGCGCACGTTGGGGTTGTTGAACTTGAAGCCTTCGTTCAACCCTTCCTTGACGAAATCGAGCTCGGTGCCGTCCAGGTAGGCCAGGCTTTTCGGGTCGATGATCACTTTCTCGCCGTGACTCTCGAACACCTGGTCCTCTGCAACCACCTCGTCGACAAACTCCAGCACGTAGGCAAGGCCGGAGCAGCCCGTGGTGCGAACACCCAGGCGAATCCCCTCACCTTTGCCGCGCCCGTCAAGGGAGCGTCGCACGTGTCGAGCAGCCGCTTCTGTCATGCTGATAGCCATCGGTGACTCCTTACTCGTCGCCAAAAACTGAAAGTCAGATCAAGCCTTTCTTCTGCTTGTAGTCGCGAACAGCCGCCTTGATGGCGTCTTCGGCGAGTACCGAGCAGTGAATTTTGACTGGCGGCAGGGCCAGCTCTTCAGCCAGCTGGGTGTTCTTGATGGTTTCCGCTTCGTCCAGGGTCTTGCCCTTCATCCACTCGGTGGCGAGGGAGCTGGAAGCGATAGCCGAACCGCAGCCGTAGGTCTTGAACTTGGCATCTTCGATGATGCCGGCGTCGTTGACCTTGATCTGCAGGCGCATCACGTCGCCGCACGCCGGAGCGCCGACCATGCCGGTGCCGACATCAGGATCTTCCGCGTCCATCTTGCCGACGTTGCGCGGGTTTTCGTAGTGGTCGATGACCTTTTCGCTGTAAGCCATGATTCTCAATCCTCACTCATCAGGGCCGCTCTTGAGACCCTGTAGCTGCGCTTGCGTCAGTCGCCGCGTCGCTACAGGAGCTGTATCTGGCGGCTTCTTTATTTAGTGTGCCGCCCACTCGATCTTCGAGATATCGACGCCGTCTTTGTACATGTCCCACAGCGGCGACAAAGCGCGCAGCTTGGTAACGGCCTCGCAAACTTTCTGCGCGGCATAATCGATTTCTTCTTCGGTGGTGAAACGGCCGAAGGTGAAGCGGATCGAGCTGTGTGCCAGTTCGTCGTTGCGGCCCAGGGCGCGCAGTACGTACGAAGGCTCAAGGGACGCCGAGGTGCAGGCCGAACCGGACGAAACCGCCAGGTCCTTGAGCGCCATGATCAGCGACTCGCCTTCAACGTAGTTGAAGCTCAGGTTCAGGTTGTGCGGGACGCGGGCGGTCATGCTGCCGTTGACGTACAGCTCTTCCAGGTGCTCGACCTGCTTGTAGAAACGGTCGCTCAAGGCCTTGATGCGCACGTTCTCGGCAGCCATGTCTTCCTTGGCTACGCGGAAAGCTTCGCCCATGCCGACGATCTGGTGGGTCGCCAGGGTGCCCGAACGCATGCCGCGCTCGTGACCGCCGCCGTGCATGGTCGCTTCGATGCGAACACGTGGCTTGCGGCTGACGTACAGGGCGCCGATGCCTTTAGGACCGTAGGTCTTGTGGGCGGAGAACGACATCATGTCGACTTTCAGCTTCTGCAGGTCGATCTCGACCTTGCCAGTGGACTGGGCGGCGTCGACGTGGAACAGGATGCCCTTGGAACGGGTCAGTTCGCCGATGGCCGCGATGTCGTTGATGGTGCCGATTTCGTTGTTCACGTGCATGACCGAAACCAGGATGGTGTCGTCGCGCAGTTCGGCTTCGATCATCTCAGGCGTGACCAGGCCGTCGGTGCGAGGCTCGATGTAGGTCACTTCGAAACCTTCACGCTCCAGTTGGCGCATGGTGTCCAGGACAGCCTTGTGCTCGATCTTGGTGGTGATCAGGTGCTTGCCTTTGGTGGCATAGAAATGTGCCGCACCCTTGATTGCCAGGTTGTCGGATTCGGTGGCACCGGAGGTCCAGACGATTTCGCGCGGGTCGGCGTTGACCAGGTCGGCCACCTGACGACGGGCATTTTCGACGGACTCTTCGGCTTTCCAGCCAAACACGTGGGAACGGGACGCCGGGTTACCGAAGTTTCCGTCGACCAGCAGGCATTCACTCATCTTTTGCGCGACACGCGGATCAACCGGGGTAGTCGCAGAGTAATCAAGGTAAATCGGCAATTTCATGGACTATCTCCTAAATCAGGCTGGCTGGCGTGCCGCTAGCTCTCTGGCTGTCATTCGACGGCGGACGCTTCAATCTTGTCCAGGCGTGGCGCCTTGCTGTTGCAACGGCGTTGATCCTGACGCTGGGCTACTTCTTGCACCTCACGGCGAGTCACAAGGTCAGCCAAGCTGATACCGCTCAGAAATTCGTGAATCTGCAGGCTCAGATCGCACCACAAGTGGTGGGTCAGGCAGGTGTCGCCTTGATGGCAATCACCCTGGCCCTGGCATTTGGTTGCATCGACCGATTCGTTCACCGCATCGATCACCTGGGCGACCTGGATACCTTGCATGTCGCGTGACAGCTGGTAACCGCCGCCTGGACCGCGAACGCTGGACACCAGATTGCTACGGCGCAATTTGGCAAACAGCTGCTCGAGGTAGGACAGGGAGATGCCTTGGCGCTCGGAGATATCGGCCAGGGACACGGGCCCGTGCTGCGCGTGCAACGCCAGGTCGAGCATGGCGGTCACGGCGTATCGGCCTTTTGTAGTCAGTCGCATGGACAATTACCACGGAGTTCGGAATGAGGCGAGTATGCAATTCCCGAGTATTTAAGTCAACTATAAGACCTAGTACTTTAGTCAGGTTTACCCGCAAAAGAGCGGCCGCATCATATCAGGATCTGCGACTTAATGGCACACCGCTTAGCGCGGTGCCATTGTCTAAATGCGACCTGTAGGAGCTGCCGCAGGCTGCGATCTTTTGATTTTGCTTATATTAAGACAAGATCAAAAGATCGCAGCCTGCGGCAGCTCCTACAGGGGGGGGGGATTCAGCCGGCCTGACTCTGATCCTTGTCCTTCACACAGGCGAAGTCTTCTTCGCGCAGCGAAGGCAGGTCCTTGGCACAGTAATTACTGCCCAGGTCCTTCAACGCCCCGCACATCCCCTCCAGACGCCCATCGACCGCCTGCAGGTGGTCGAGCAACTGGTTGATGGCGCGTGCCACCGGGTCCGGCATGTCTTCAGTCACGCCATAGGCATCGAAGCCAATCTTCTCGGCCATGGCCTTGCGCTTGGCATCCAGCTCCTGGTCCGGCTTGACGATGATCCGCCCCGGAATGCCCACCACCGTGGCGCCAGGCGGCACCTCTTTGGTCACAACGGCATTGGAGCCGACTTTGGCACCCGCCCCCACAGTGAACGGGCCAAGCACCTTGGCACCGGCGCCGACCACCACACCATCACCCAGGGTCGGGTGGCGCTTGCCCTTGTTCCAACTAGTGCCGCCCAGGGTCACGCCCTGGTAAATGGTCACGTCATCGCCGATTTCGGCGGTTTCACCAATGACGATGCCCATGCCATGGTCAATGAAGAATCGCCGGCCGACCTTGGCCCCCGGGTGGATCTCGATCCCGGTCAGCCAGCGGCCGAAGTTCGACACCAGCCGCGCCAGCCATTTAAGGTCGGCGCGCCACAGCATCGCCGACAAACGGTGGATCCAGATGGCATGCATGCCGGGGTAGCAGGTCAGGACTTCAAAAGCGTTACGCGCTGCCGGGTCTCGATGGAAAACACTCTGGATATCTTCACGCAAACGCTCAAACATCATTAATCCTTCCGCTTAAGAAGCTCACCACGGGCCGCTTTCTGGGTTTCCGTGAGGATGCCACGCAAAATGTTCATTTCCGCTCGGCTGACCGAGCTGCGTCCGTACAACCGGCGCAGGCGCGCCATCAAGTGCCGTGGTTTTTCCGGGTCGAGGAATTCGATGGACACCAGGGTTTGTTCCAGGTGCTCATAGAACCGCTCCAGCTCATCCATAGTCGCCAGCTCAGCGCTTTTGACCGATGCCACTTCTTCCTTCTCGACCTTGGTTGGCTGACCTTGGGCGGCCAGCCAGGCCATGCGCACTTCATAACTCAACACCTGCACCGCCGCCCCAAGGTTCAGCGAACTGAACTCAGGGTCTGATGGAATGTGCACGTGATAGTGACATCGCTGCAGCTCTTCGTTGGTCAGGCCGGAATCTTCACGACCGAACACCAGGGCGATCTCGGCCCCCTGCCCGGCCTCCTCGACCACTTTGGTCCCGCATTCGCGCGGGTCCAGCAGCGGCCAGGGAATGCGCCGGTCGCGAGCACTGGTGCCCAGCACCAGATTGCAGCCGACCAAGGCATCTTCCAAGGTGGCGACGACTTGCGCCTTTTCAAGGATGTCACCGGCACCGGAAGCACGGGCATCGGCCTCGTGGTGCGGAAACAGGCGTGGTTCGACCAGCACCAGGCGCGACAGCCCCATGTTTTTCATGGCGCGCGCGGTCCCGCCGATATTGCCCGGATGGCTGGTATTGACCAGGACGACACGAATGTTTTGCAGCAAGGGAGGCGCTCTCGAACACATTATCGGGAGCAGAATCTTACAGCGCCCACTACCGTTAAGCCATGAAAGCGAACGTCGTCCTTCTCCTGTAGAAACTTTCTGATAGAATGCCCGGCTTTCTTTAACAACCTTAGGTGACACATCCATGCAGCCCATGCTGAATATCGCGCTGCGCGCCGCCCGCAGCGCCAGTGAATTGATCTTCCGCTCCATCGAGCGCCTGGATACCATCAAGGTCGACGAAAAAGACGCCAAGGATTACGTATCCGAGGTGGACCGCGCCGCCGAACAGAAAATCATCGACGCACTGCGCAAGGCGTACCCGAATCACTCGATCATGGGTGAAGAGACCGGCCTGCACGCCGGCACCGGCATCGAAGGCGAAGAGTACCTGTGGATCATCGATCCGCTGGACGGCACCACCAACTTCCTGCGCGGCATTCCTCACTTCGCTGTCAGCATCGCCTGCAAATACCGCGGTCGCCTGGAACACGCTGTGGTCCTGGACCCGGTTCGTCAGGAAGAATTCACCGCCAGCCGTGGTCGCGGCGCCCAACTGAACGGCCGTCGCCTGCGCGTCAGCGGTCGCACAAGCCTGGACGGCGCCTTGCTGGGTACCGGCTTCCCGTTCCGTGACGACCAGATGGACAACCTCGACAACTACCTGGGCATGTTCCGCGCCCTGGTTGGCCAGACCGCCGGCATCCGCCGCGCTGGCTCGGCGAGCCTGGACCTGGCCTACGTGGCCGCCGGTCGTTTCGACGCCTTCTGGGAGTCGGGCCTGTCCGAGTGGGACATGGCAGCAGGCGCCCTGTTGATCCAGGAAGCAGGCGGCCTGGTGAGCGACTTCACCGGCGGTCATGACTTCCTTGAAAAAGGCCACGTCGTAGCCGGCAACACCAAATGCTTCAAGGCAGTACTGACGGCCATCCAGCCGCACCTGCCAGCCTCGCTGAAGCGCTAAGCGTCCAAGCGACAGAAAAAGCACCCTACGGGGTGCTTTTTTTATGCCTGGAATCCATCTCCGGCGGCAACACTACCCCCCTGTGGGAGCGAGCCTGCTCGCGAAAGCGGTGTATCAGCCGCCATCATTGCTGGATGCGGGGACGCCTTCGCGAGCAGGCTCGCTCCCACAGGGGATTGGGGTGCGGCATGACTCGTGCGCACAAAAAAGCACCCCGCAGGGTGCTTCTTTTTGAATCTGACTTCAGCGGATCAATGTGCCTGCTGATTCTCCGACAAGATCAACTTGCCCTCTTTATCCACAGGGATCTGGTTCCCTGGATCGCGATCCATCCGCACCTTGCCTTCCTTGCCATCAAGCGAATAACGCACGTCGTAACCCACGACCTTGTCGCTGATGTCATTCACCGTATTACAACGCGTCTGCGTCGTGGTGTAGGTGTCACGCTCTTGCATGCCCTCCTGCACCTTGTTACCGGCATAACCACCACCGACAGCGCCTGCAACCGTGGCAATCTTCTTGCCCGTGCCGCCGCCGATCTGGTTACCCAGCAAACCACCTGCCAGCGCACCTACCACGGTACCGGCAATCTGGTGTTGATCTTTGACCGGCGCTTGCCGGGTGACCGCCACATCCTTGCACACTTCACGTGGAGTCTTGATTTGCGTCTTGACCGGCTCAACCGCGAGTACTTGCGCGTACTCAGGGCCATTATCCTTAACCAGGCTGTAGGTGGCCACAGCACCGCCGGCAGTTACACCGACAGCACCCAGTACAGCACCAACCAGCATCGACTTGTTCACATGAACCTCCTGAACATCAAATGCGGAGCGCGTCCGCGCTTCTCCCAGCCTTGGAGTATAAAAAAAGGCGCGAGTTCAACTCGCGCCTTTTTGGACTACATCACTGAAGGAATTGCCCTTCAAGGACGGTCGTCGACTTCGCTCTCGGTGTTGACCGCAGGAATCAGGTCTTCGGAGCTCAGGTTCAGCCAGATCAGCACCACGTTGGCGATGTAGATCGACGAGTAAGTACCCGCCAGCACACCAATGAACAGCGCGATGGAGAAGCCGAACAGGTTGTCGCCACCGAAGAACAGCAGGGCCGCGATCGCCAGCAAGGTAGAGATCGAGGTGGCCATGGTGCGCAGCAGGGTTTGCGTGGTCGAGATGTTGATGTTCTCGATCAGGCTGGCCTTGCGCAGTACCCGGAAGTTCTCACGAACCCGGTCGAATACCACGATGGTGTCGTTGAGCGAGTAACCGATGATCGCCAGTACCGCCGCCAGCACCGTCAGGTCGAAGGTGATCTGGAAGAACGACAGGATACCGATGGTCACGATCACGTCGTGGATCAGGGACACGATCGCCCCGACCGCGAACTTCCACTGGAAGCGGAACGCCAGGTAGATCAGGATGCCGCCCAGCGCCATCAGCATGCCGAGGCCGCCCTGGTCGCGCAGTTCTTCACCAACCTGCGGGCCCACGTACTCGACGCGCTTGACCACAGCCGGGTTGTCGCCACCGACTTTTTGCAGCGCTTCAGCGACTTGATGACCCAGTTGCGGGTCTTCACCCGGCATACGCACCAGCAAATCGGTGGTTGCACCAAAGCTCTGCACGATGGCGTCGTTATAACCCGAAGTGGCCAGCTGCTCACGCACCTTGGTGACATCGGCCGGACGCTCGTAGGTCAGCTCGATGAGCGTACCGCCGGTGAAGTCCAGGCCCCAGTTCATGCCCTTGGTGACGACACTGAACAAGGCCAGCACGGTAAGGAACAATGTGACGCCGAACGCAACGTTGCGAACGCCCATGAAGTTGATTGTACGTAACATGGCAGCCCCTTAAATCCACAACTTCTTGAAGTCACGTCCGCCGAAGATCAGGTTGACCATCGCGCGGGTCACCATGATGGCCGTGAACATCGAGGTAAAGATCCCGAGGGACATGGTCACTGCGAAACCCTTGACTGGGCCGGTGCCCATCGCAAAGAGAATCCCGCCGACCAACAAGGTGGTCAGGTTGGCGTCGAGAATCGCGGTAAATGCCCGGCCGAAGCCTTCATTGATTGCCCGCTGAACAGTCATGCCCGCCGCAATCTCTTCACGAATCCGCGAGAAGATCAGCACGTTGGCGTCGACCGCCATACCCATGGTCAACACGATACCGGCGATGCCCGGCAGGGTCAGCGTGGCCCCCAGCAGCGACATCAAGGCCAGCAGCAACACCATGTTCACCGTCAGTGCAACGGTGGCGATGATACCGAAGAAGCGGTAGATGGCGATGATGAACAGCGAGACAAACAGCATGCCCCACAGCGACGCATCGATACCTTTGGTGATGTTGTCGGCACCCAGGCTCGGGCCAATGGTGCGCTCTTCAGCGAAGTACATCGGTGCAGCCAGGCCACCGGCACGCAGCAGCAGGGCCAGTTCGGACGACTCGCCCTGGCCGTTCAGGCCGGTGATGCGGAATTGCGCACCCAGCGGCGACTGGATGGTCGCCAGGCTGATGATCTTCTTCTCTTCTTTGAACGTTTGAACCGGAACGTCTTTCTCGACGCCGTTGACCACTTGCTTGGTGTAAGTGGTGACCGGGCGCTGCTCGATGAAGATCACCGCCATGCTGCGACCCACGTTCGAACGGGTCGCGCGGCTCATCAGCTCGCCACCATGGCCATCCAGGCGGATGTTCACTTCTGGCGTACCGTTTTCGCCGAAACCAGCCTTGGCGTCGGTCACCTGGTCACCGGTGATGATCAGGCCACGCTCGATCAGCGCAGGAGGACGCTTGCCCTCACGGAACTCGAATTCCTCGGACGTGGCCTTCGAAGCGCCAGGCTCGGCGGCCAGGCGGAACTCAAGGTTGGCCGTCTTGCCGAGGATACGCTTGGCTTCGGCTGTGTCCTGCACGCCCGGCAGCTCAACCACGATGCGGTTGGCGCCCTGACGCTGGACGATCGGTTCGGCAACACCCAGCTCGTTGACGCGGTTACGGACCGTGGTCAAGTTCTGCTTGATGGAGTATTCACGGATTTCCGCCAGCTTGGCCGGGGTCATCGCCAGACGCAGCACCGGTTGGCCATTGAGGTCGGCCGGAACAATGTCGAAATCGTTGAAATTCTTGCGGATCAGGCTGCGGGCCTGTTCACGGCTGTCTTCATCGGAGAAGCCCAGCTGAATGGCGCCGTTGAGTTGCGGCAGGCTGCGATAGCGCAGTTTCTCTTTACGCAACAGGCTCTTTACATCGCCTTCGTACACTTTCAAGCGTGCATCCAGGGCTTTGTCCATGTCCACTTCCAGCAGGAAGTGCACGCCACCGGACAAGTCCAGGCCCAGCTTCATCGGGTGCGCGCCCAGGCTGCGCAGCCATTGCGGGGTGGTTTGCGCCAGGTTCAGTGCAACGACGTAGTCATCACCCAATGCCTTGCGCACGACGTCTTTGGCCGGCAACTGGTCTTCAGCCTTGGTCAGGCGAATCAAACCGCCCTTGCCGTTGGCAGCCAGGGTGGCAGCCTTGACGCTGATCCCGGATTCCTTGAGCGCAGCGCTCACACGATCCAGATCAGCCTGATTGACCTGCAGTGCAGTGCTTGCACCGCTGACCTGAATGGCCGGGTCATCAGGATAAAGATTGGGAGCGGAATAAATCAGACCGATCGCCAGCACCGCCAGGATCAGAATGTATTTCCACAGAGGGTATTTGTTCAGCATCACGCCGCCCGCTTATGACGCGGGGCGCCTTGCGCGCCCCGTCGATTGAGTAAAAGTTGAAACTTAGATCGCTTTGAGCGTGCCTTTTGGCAGCGTGGCGGCGATGGCGCCTTTCTGGAACTTCATTTCGACGGTGTCGGAAACTTCCAGAACCACGAAATCGTCGGCCACTTTGGTGATCTTGCCGGCGATGCCGCCGGTGGTCACCACTTCGTCGCCTTTCTGCAGGCTGCTCAGCAGGTTCTTCTGCTCTTTGGCGCGCTTGGCCTGTGGACGCCAGATCATCAGGTAGAAGATGACCAGGAAGCCGACCAGGAAAATCCACTCAAAGCCGCCGCCCATAGGGCCTGCCGCAGGTGCAGCAGCGTCTGCCATGGCGTTAGAGATAAAAAAGCTCATTTAGCACTCCAGTTGCAAATGTTGAATATTGGGGTCAGGAAACTCAGTCCAAAGGCGGCACGGGTAGCCCGCGCTTGGCGTAGAAGGCATCGACAAAGGCGGCCAATGTACCCTGTTGAATAGCCTCGCGCAAACCAGCCATAAGCACTTGATAATGACGCAAGTTATGGATGGTATTGAGCATGCTTCCCAGCATTTCGCCGCACTTGTCCAGGTGATGCAGATAAGCACGGGAGAAGTTCTGGCAGGTATAGCAATCGCAGGTCGGATCCAGCGGCGAATCATCATGGCGATGGAACGCGTTACGGATCTTGATCACGCCTGTGTCAATGAACAGATGCCCATTGCGGGCATTACGGGTTGGCATCACGCAATCGAACATGTCCACACCGCGGCGCACACCCTCCACGAGATCTTCCGGTTTGCCAACGCCCATAAGGTAACGAGGTTTGTCAGCCGGCATCTGGCCCGGCAGATAGTCCAGCACCTTTATCATTTCATGCTTGGGCTCGCCCACCGACAGACCGCCGATGGCCAGGCCGTCGAAGCCGATCTTGTCCAGGCCCTCCAGGGAGCGCATGCGCAAATCCTGGTGCATGCCGCCCTGAACGATACCGAACAGCGCCGCCGTGTTGTCGGCATGGGCGTTTTTCGAGCGCTGGGCCCAGCGCAGCGACAACTCCATGGACACGCGAGCGACGTCTTCGTCGGCCGGGTACGGCGTGCATTCGTCAAAAATCATTACGATGTCCGAGCCCAGGTCGCGCTGGACCTGCATCGACTCTTCCGGGCCCATGAACACCTTGGCGCCGTCGACCGGGGAGGCGAAGGTCACGCCCTCCTCCTTGATCTTGCGCATGGCGCCCAGGCTGAACACCTGGAAACCACCGGAGTCGGTCAAAATCGGGCCTTTCCACTGCATGAAATCGTGCAGGTCGCCGTGCTTCTTGATCACTTCCATGCCCGGGCGCAGCCACAGGTGGAAGGTGTTGCCCAGAATGATTTCCGCGCCAGTGGCCTCGATATCCCGCGGCAACATGCCCTTGACCGTGCCGTAGGTGCCCACCGGCATGAAGGCCGGGGTTTCGACGGTACCGCGTGGGAAGGTCAAACGACCGCGACGAGCCTTGCCGTCAGTAGCAAGTAACTCAAACGACATACGACATTGGCGACTCATTCTTTGTCCTCGGGGCCACGTGGTGCGGGGTTACGGGTGATAAACATCGCATCACCGTAGCTGAAAAAGCGATATTCGTTGTCGACGGCGGCCTTATAGGCGGCCATGGTTTCCGGATAACCGGCAAACGCCGAGACCAGCATCAACAACGTGGATTCAGGTAAATGGAAATTGGTGACCAGGGCATCGACCACATGAAACGGCCGGCCCGGGTAGATGAAAATGTCGGTATCGCCGCTGAACGGCTTGAGCACGCCATCGCGGGCGGCACTTTCCAGGGAACGCACGCTGGTCGTCCCCACCGCCACCACCCGACCGCCGCGAGCGCGACAGGCGGCCACCGCATCCACCACGTCCTGGCCAACTTCCAGCCATTCAGTGTGCATGTGGTGGTCTTCGATCTTCTCGACCCGCACCGGCTGGAAGGTGCCAGCACCCACGTGCAGGGTCACGAACGCCGTCTCAACGCCCTTGGCGGCAATCGCCTCCATCAGCACCTGATCGAAATGCAGCCCCGCCGTCGGCGCCGCCACCGCGCCCAGGCGCTGGGCGTAGACGGTCTGGTAACGCTCGCGGTCCGAGCCTTCGTCCGGGCGGTCTATATAAGGAGGCAGCGGCATGTGCCCGACGCGGTCGAGCAGCGGCAATACCTCTTCGGCAAAGCCCAGCTCGAACAACGCATCATGACGCGCCAGCATCTCGGCCTCGCCACCGCCGTCGATCAAAATCTTCGACCCGGGCTTGGGCGACTTGCTGGAACGCACATGGGCCAGCACGCGATGACTGTCCAGCACCCGCTCCACCAGGATTTCCAGCTTGCCGCCGGAAGCCTTCTGGCCAAACAGCCGCGCCGGGATCACCCGGGTATTGTTGAACACCATCAAATCGCCAGGGCGCAAATGCTCCAGCAAATCAGTGAATTGACGGTGTGCCAGGGCGCCGCTGACCCCATCCAGGGTCAACAGGCGACTACCGCGACGCTCGGCCAAAGGGTGGCGGGCGATCAGCGAATCAGGGAGCTCGAAAGTAAAGTCAGCAACGCGCATGATGGGGTTCGTCTAGCAGGGCCGGGAAGTCTAGCGGAAATATCAAAAATTCTCCATGTACCTGATTGACCGACGGTTATCTCATCTTTATACTCCGCGGCCATTGCCCTGATGGCGGAATTGGTAGACGCGGCGGATTCAAAATCCGTTTTCGAAAGGAGTGGGAGTTCGAGTCTCCCTCGGGGCACCAAATTAAGAAAGGTCTTGCTTAGCAAGGCCTTTTTTTTTCGCCCGCAGAAAAGCACCTGACACCCCGCGCCAACGCGCTGACCTGTAGGAGCTGCCGAAGGCTGCGATCTTTTGATCTTGCTTCTCTCTTTTGCCCTTCACCCTGACCCTTTCACAAGGACTCCCCCCATGGAATCGCACCTGGAAACCGTCGCCCTCTTCTCCCTCAAGCTGACTTATGAGACGGAAGGTTCAAGCCCGATTTTGCGGGATGATTTGGTCATGGGTGATTACCAACGGGATGTGTTTGAGCTGCTGGTGCGGCGGGGGGATGTTGAGGGGATTCAGGTGAAGGTGGGTGAGTGTGTGGGGTTGGCGTTGGAGGCTGTTGGGGGTGTGGATAAGCCGTTGGGGCGGGAGTTGCGTAGGTTGGCGGGGGAATTTTCCAACATTCAGACGATCACGCATCTTGATGCCCCGCTCATCGCGCTCAAGGATTATCTGAAAGTCATCCAATGATTGACGGCGAGCGATCGAAAAAACGGGAACGCCCGTAGCCGGGCCGAAGTTGGTCGCCATATTCATCCAATAATAAATCTGAGAATCATCTGCCCTGCCCCCTGCTCTGAAGTTGCACGCTCCTTTTAGGCCCTACCAACGTTGCTGATACACCCGACTGACGGTGCGTCTTTGATCGAGGTGGTTTTGAGTGCTGGGACTTGTACCAGTGCGAAAAATCGCCGGATAAGGTATGCAGGCTGCTACCCAGCTCTGCGATGCCACCTTTACCCCTTGACACAAGTTCAAACAAAGGACGCTTGCTTTGCGTCCGTAGCAAGGCGAGGATGAACCATCAAATAGCCATCATCGAAGGAGATTGCGATGCCGCTTCAAACAAGGAACGTGTTTGTAGATACAGAATTTTTTGTAAAAGCTGGTTTGGATTTTTCATCAAAGACACTGGAATCATTCAAAGAGATCTGTGGTGATGGCGAGCTGAATCACCTCACAACCACGATAGTCGTCCGCGAGGTAAAACGTAAGATTAGTGAGCATATTGGGGACGCTCTTAACGGGGTCAACGCATTTCGCCGCAAAGCAAAAATTTTAACAAACTCCAATGATACGGGAGTTAAAAACCTATTTGCTCCATTCGACCAAAAAGAAATCGAAAACCATGCAATTCAAGTTTTTGATAATTTCCTCGATGAGTCGAACACCACCATTGTCGATCTGAGCAAAGTGGATGGCAATGAAATTGTCGATATGTATTTTGATCAAAGCCCTCCATTTCAGGGAGGCAAAAAGAAAAACGAATTCCCTGATGCGTTTACGCTTCTAGCGATTCGGAGTGCTCTTAAAAGCCGAGAAGAAATATACGTCGTTTCTGAAGATAAAGATTTAATCACATTCTGCGAAGAGAACCCTCGCTTCCTTCAAATCGAGAGCCTAAGCAAGCTTCTTGATCTCTACAACGCACATGATGAAGATCGCTCGAAATTCATCAAAGACTACATTGAAGATCATGAAGAAGAAATCAAGCAGAACATCAAATCTCAGATTGAGGATGCAGATGCCTACAACTCATCAACTTGGGAAGATGCTGAGGTAGATGAGTTCACTATTATTAATGTTGGTGACTTCGAGCCATCAATCATCCATATAGATGATGAAAATTGTCAAATTGTTTGCGATCTTGAGGTCCGTTACCGGGTGTCTGTAACGGGGCCGGATTATGCCAATGGTCGATACGACAGAGAAGATGATGTCATCTATACATTTGACGATACCACGCAGGTCGAGGAAGGGAAGCTTGAATTCACTGTAGAAATCGATCTATCTTATGAGGTAGATGATGGGGAATTTACCATTCAAGACATGGATATTCACGTTCAAGGGCTACATAGCGGCATCGAATTTTCTGTTGAAGAAACCCCTTACGAAGATTACCGATAGCTTGATCAGTGAATAGCATTAAAAATTAAAAGATAAGGGCCGCTATTGCGGCCTTTTTTCTGATGGGGCGCTTCGCTTGGAAAAAATGAAAAAAAGGGAACGGATTTATTTTCAGATTCACTTTCATAAAGCAAAGAATAAAGGACAATAAATCCGCCCCCTTCCCCACCGCCCCCTTCCCCCCCCAAAAGCCCGACCGACGCTGGTTATCACGTCTATAATAAATCTGCGCGCCTATCCCCGTTGCTTATCCCGGACACCGGGTATCAACAAAGCGTTGCCAGCTTCAATATATCTTAGAAATGACGGGCTTCCACATTGAATGACTGCTTAAGCTCAAACGACGTGAACCATAGATGATTAGTAAGACGGTGCCACTTAAATCAATGAAGCGGGTCAGCATTTCAAAATTTCAGGATCTATTACCCAAGCTTCGAGGTCGAGTATTTCACGTCACGACATCAGATTATTATGAAAAAATCCTAGTCTCTGAGGAGCTCATCCCGAGTGATCTCGGCCATCCTTCCCCCTTTGGCAATACGCTTAACGGCTACTTCCGTTTGAAAGGATGCGTTTCCTTGTTTGACTACCGCAGATACGAGTCTCCTGAATGGGAGGAGTTTTACGATAGGTGCCTACCAACTATGCCACTTAAACCTGAAACACCCATCGTAATACTATTTCTCTCACCGCACTTCTATGAACAACTCATCAGCTGGGAAAACTGGAAGACAGAGCAATGCTGGTCTCAGCGAGTTGTCCCCCATGTGGAATGCGGCTTTCCTGGAGGAATTCCACTTTCGTACATACATGACCAGCTATGGATTACAAAAAAATAGAAGAATAATAAATCCGTTCCCCTTTCCCTACCTTTTCCCCACTTTCCCCTCTCTTTTCCCTCTTGCCCCTTAGTCCCATTTTCCCTTCATTGCCTACATCTCATCTCCCTAGCGCACTGACTTCGTGCATCGCACCTTCAAAATCACTGCTCCAAGTAAAAAATGAAAAAAGGAGAAATGTTTTTGTTAATTGACACCCCTCCTTTTTACACCACCTTTTACGTTCTACTATCTTGATCAAGTAAAACGTTTACATCCTGTTCTAGAACTGCGCTTTCGACAAAAGAACCCATCACCGAAGCCATAGAGCTATAAATTCCGGAACTTTTGCTACTCCCTTCAAAAGTCAGCACAAACGAAACCTCTTGCTCCGGTAATTCATGATGGCTATTCATATTGAACTGGTAAAGATCACGAGCAAAAACTCGCGCATACAATCGAACAGTCTTCACATCAATTGACTTTCGTTTGAATGTGTTGCAATGACGTCGAATTGGCGACCATTTTGAAAGCTCAGCCCGTGCCTCCATTTCCGTTTCCTTCGACTCCTTCATTGAGCCTAAAAGATTTACCGTATCGCCCGCAGGCGAGTCGGCTTGGAGTGCGACCTGCAATCGAGTTGAAAAATAATTTGGACCACCTAGCTCTGACACTTCGGGCTTTAAAATTGCAGTTAATGTAGCTCGCCCTGCCAACTTACCACCCTTCAACATTTCTGGCGGTATCGGGATCTCATTCCAATAATAGGCATACCCAGGCTTTATCTTAGACACCCACGCGAGAGTCACCGCCCCCTCTTTACAAAGCCAAGGCTCCAAGCCATTCGCCCAAGGACTGCCCCACCCTAAGTCATTACAATGTTCATCACCATCAGCATTGTTAATTAGCAGCGCCCGCACTAAATCAGGCGTAGGAGACTTTAGGTTAGCAAATGTATGTGCTGCCAATGAAGATACAAGTGCCGTGCTATAACTAGTGCCCACATGGGTCCCCCCCCCGATCATCCGAAGCTCAGAGAACCAAGAAAGATCAGGTTTCTTCATGCCTGCGGGAGCAGGCCCCCGGAGGCTCTGCAAACATGGCGTCGCGGGTATTCCTGTAGCACTCGCTGTCCGCCCACTAATAGTAAGTGCTGACTCGCAGTCTGCAGGCGGGCAAAGTTCTTTCGCATTAACGACCGATGAATTCCCAATAGATATAACCGGAAGAAACCCATGCTTCCTCGCCAACTTATTTATTTCATGCCCAAGATAACTAATTTCCTCAGGATTCGCATTTGGGAGAACCTCATTAAACGAAAGATTCCATACTCTTGCTCCCTTCAAATCGCTTTCAGCAAGGCCATTCAAATACTCGACGAAACGGCTTGGAGTAGGTTGAACCCGCACTCCATCCTTCGTAAGTACTTGCGCAGTTACGAAATTGCAATCCAATTTTGGCAATAACAGCATGTTATTCCAAGCATGACCTTGGCAAACCAAAGAAGAAATTTGATTACCGTGAACTAGATCAGCAGAATACATATCAACAAGTGGTGGCGCACACAAAACCTCGCAGTGCTGATAACTCGAGGCGGATCTTCCCCCATCAACGATAACAACTGTTGGCAATTTGGTGGCAGTTGTAGGTGGCTTTGGCTCAGGCCCTTTACCAGGAGGCGATGAAGCTACAGAAATTTGAGAAACAGGTTCAATCCTATACGAAACTCCAGATGCCGCAAGTTGCTGAAGACTTTCTTCATCGTCAACCAATGCAGAAAATGATGCATTTCCCGTGGCCAAATATCGATTTAACACTTTAATAAAACTTTGCGGAATAGGCGTTTGATTAGCCGAAACCACCACCTCCGCATCTGCTATATCGAATGGATTAGAATAACTCTCATCGCCATAAGAAATTTTCTTTTCATTATAAAAACTCATAAGCGCATCGCAAACCGACTGCCGGGATGCTAGGTCGTTGAACGGCATTAACCAGAAGTTGAATTGATTCGCATAAGGTCTTCTACCCCAAATTTCTTTGGAAGTTTTATTTCTTAATGTCTCTTTTGAATCAAAAACAGCTACCGACTGCACACGTGAGATATCAACTAGATCCACAACGGTATTGGCGATCCTGAGACGCTTTGACATTTCTTTGAATTTTGACACGTCGACTTCGACCAAATAACCATCAAATGCCGGCGCCACAACTCTACACCCGAAATTCGGATTAAAAATATCCTTGGGAGTCCAAGATGGCGCATTTGAATCTTTAAACATACGCGCAATGATATGCGTCTTATTCGCATGCTTTGAGATCACACTTTTTCGTTCATCAAAACTTTCGAAGCTTTTTGCAAGAACTTCCCGCTGCTGCAAAAGCCTATAACTAACAATCCCCTCCCTACTTTTACCTCCGGCAGTTATACTAGATGGTGTTGGATCTTTCAACAACGTGAGCACAGGATTAAGTAGAGGACTATTATTCGATCCTTGGACCATTTTATATTTCCTTTAGATAGCTTGAAACAGTCTGACGACTTACACCCAGAAGCTTCCATATCTCAGACTGATTCATTTTTATTTTCTTATGCAGTGTAACAACCAGGCTTTTTTTCTCCTGCGTAGACAACTCCCTAGATACAGGAATAGCGCTGTTACTAGCAACACTATTAAGTGTTGCCTGGACAATTGCTGCCAAATTGAGAGGCTGCTTACTCAGGATGCTTCTCCGCCGAGCGGACAATGAAATACTTTCAATATCAGCACCAGTTAAATTTTCTGAAGCTTTGGCTAGCGCACTACACACTACTTCATCGCCTTGATCAGCGAAGAGAAAATGCCCCCAAAGATCTGCTCGAACCTTTTCATTTGGAGATGCAAGATTTATCTTGTAAGGGAAACGCCTCCAAATAGCAGGATCCAATAATCCACTATGGTTAGTTGCTGCAATCACCACAGCACTATCATCGAGAGAGTCCAACCCTTGAATAAGGGTATTTACGACACGCTTAAGCTCTCCAAGTTCATGTTGGTCATCACGCAGCTTAGCGACGGCATCTACCTCATCAAGAAAAAGCACACCACACTTCTGCGGCACATAATCAAAAATCTGCCGTAAGTTTTTTGCTGTATCACCTAACAAAGAAGAAATCACAGAATCTAATCGCACTACGTAAAGCGGCTTATTTAATTGCGATGCAATATGTCCAGCGATAAGGCTTTTTCCAGTCCCAGGTGGTCCTGATAAAAGCAAATTAAGACGCCCTGCGAGACCATGGGCAACCAACTCATCCACATGTTTCACATCGGAAATGAACGTCTCAAAAACGTTCATGGCGTTCTCATCAATAAATAGAGGAGAAACAGGCCAAGCTTGCTCTTCCACCAAAGGCATTCGCGACTTGGGATCTACAGGTAGACTTTCCATATATCCAGAGTTTCTAAGCGGAACTCCCTTACGTCTTATGATCGATTTTATTTGCTGCGCAACCTCCAAATCGGTAGAGCTCAGCGATTTAGCTATACGGCCGCCAATGCTCTTTACCTCCGTATAATTCGCATCAAGTGAAGCCTCAATTAGCTCAACGATATCTTGTCTAGCGACGTGCATTTCAACCCCTGATTCAGCCTGCAACATCTCAGTAGAGGCCGTAAAGATATTTGAGCCTTTTGTAAGGTTTTTTCTTAGATTTGTCATCATTTTTTAGGATCTATGCTCAAAAAATCCTCCAAACGGTACAAGCATCGTCTATAGCTACTCAACGCCATCACTTCTCCTTCAAGCGCAAGGGGGCGACAGCTAATTCGACTATTCGGTATACGATTCGATTGGGGAATGCCGTAAACTCGTATTGAGCACATCCATGCACCCCACATCGCGACACTAAGCGTAAGCAAGGGCTTTCGGAGGTTGCAGGAAAAAGCCCCCCACGATACCCTTCCGCCGTCGCTGCCAATTTAGCGACCGGGCTTGGTAACCCGAGGTAAATCACTGCGCAACAGTGCTATGCGTTCGCAGGCGCTTTTTTTTCGCCTGCGATCTGCGTTATGGCGGCTGTGCGTAGGACGTCTTCGGACGTGCCGGTTTCCTTGATTTCCCGGTTTACCAACCTGCGCACAGCTGCCACCCATTCGCTTGGTAACGAATTGTGGCAGCTCTTCAAATTAAGGAGCTTCACGATGCGCAGTATCAATCCGTTTGAAATTTGGCTTTCCCCTCCACGCAATTCCCAATCGCTCAACACCCTCCCCCATTGCCGCTCCATCCTCGGAGGTGGCCAATGACTGAACAATCCGAACTCAAAACCATCGGCCTGACACCCGCCATCTACTGCGCGGATCAAGCGCTGTTTCATGTCACTCGCGGCGTTCCTCTCGGCGATGCGTTGTCCATGGCTTCCGATTTTCTGTTCCTGGCCAAGCCGCTCACTGAAGATGCTGCTTATGCCAGAGACACTGATCGTCATGCCTGGGCTGCGCATTATTTGACGTCGATGAGTAAGGCGTTGGTGGATGATGCGGTGAAGGTGCTGGAGCGGGATCGGGCGGTTGGTCCGATGGGCAAGCGGGCGGCGGAGGCTGGAGGGTAGCTTTTGCGTTTTAGACGTCAGGCATGACGCTTGTAGGGATGGGTTTGGTTGCGGGGGCTTTGGGCATTCTGTGGGCGTGGGGGTTGCCTTGGGTTTTTCGCGAGCATGCTCGCTCCTACAGGAAGCTGGTATGGGCAATCTTCGTGGTTTGTAAACAAGAAGGCCCGAATGTAATGCCGGACTGAGCCAGTCTGATGATTGTGGCAATTTCGATTTCGCATTGAACACTGGTTTTGGTGACACCCGTGCGGGTGGCTAGCTTCAGCACTGATGTTGGCTGGGCTGGCGTTATCGCTGGCAAGCCAGCTCCTACAGGGTATTGCGGAAGGCTGGTGGGTATTGTTTGGCCCTGGTGGGTGAGTTGTTTTTTTATGCAGGACCCCATTTGGTATTTGTGTTGGCTGGGCTGGTGCTTTCGCGAGCAGGCTCGCTCCCACAGGGGGTTCACACAGGGGTTTTGCGTGCCGTTCGGTTGGATTAGCCCCGAGTTTCGGGCTTTGGTTGAGCGGACCGCTGCTTTTCCCGGAATGGTTTTGCCCATCTGCTCCGCAGAATTGCCTACGGTTCTGAGGCTTCTTTCCACCTGTAATGCTTGTTATACATCCCTCATCGACAAGCCTTCAGGCCGTTAGGCCAGTGTATGAACGCCCCCTGCGGCGCTCATCTAGACTTTATGCATAGTCGTAGGCAGAACCGAGCACGTCGCTTTGGTGCGGTTTGATCAATAGCGGCGTGGCAAGCTGCCCTTTATGCCCAGTTGAGGTGCGGCGAAGACCGTGCCGGGCACAACAAGATGCCCGCTCAGGGTGCCCTGGCCAACGGCCTGTCAATGCCACGATGCCGTGACGTGGTGTGAGTGCCGCAGCCGACACTTTCGGACGACCGACGACCTTCTGGTTTGTCCGTGACCGTGAGGATTGCTGAATGCCTGATGTTGAGTTGCACCTGTCTGTGGTCAATACCCTGCTGGAGCGCCATAAGGGCACTCCCGGTGCTCTGTTGCCGATTCTTCATGATATTCAGGAGCGCATTGGGTATATCCCCGATGCGGCCGTGCCCGAGATTGCCCACGCGCTGAACCAGAGTCAGGCCGAGGTGCGCGGGGTGATCAGTTTTTACCATGACTTCCGTACTGCGCCGCCTGCCCGGCATATCCTGCGGCTGTGCCGCGCCGAGTCGTGCAAGAGCCGCGGTGCCGAGCAGTTGGCGGCGCAATTGCGTGAGCGTCTGCAGCTGGATGATCACGGCAGCAGCGCCGATGGCAGCATCAGTTTGCGGCCGGTGTATTGCCTGGGTGCTTGTGCCTGCTCGCCGGCCCTGGAGCTGGACGGCCGGGTGCATGCGCGGCTGAGCGCTGAGCGTCTGGATGCCTTGCTCGACGCTTGCCGGGAGGACGCATGATGCCGACTCTTTATCTGCCGACCGACTCGCTGGCCCGTGCCGTGGGGGCCGATGAGGTGTCCGCGGCGCTGATCACTCAGGCCAGGGAACGCAATCTGCCACTGGAGTTGCAGCGCACCAGTTCGCGCGGCCTGTATTGGCTGGAGCCGTTGCTGGAGGTGGACTCGCCACAAGGCCGGATTGGCTTTGGTCCGCTGACCGCTGCCGATGTGCCGTCCGTTCTCGAAGCCCTAAACAGCTCAACCGAACATCCTCTGTCCCTGGGCCTGGTAGAAGAGCTGCCTTATCTGAAGACCCAACAACGCCTGCTGTTCGCCCGCGCCGGCATTACCCGGCCGTTGTCGCTGGACGACTACCGCGCCCACGGCGGTTTCGAAGGCCTGGCAAGGGCTGTCGCCATCGGCGGCGAGCAAACCGCCACAGCGGTGTTCGATTCGGGCCTGCGTGGCCGTGGCGGCGCGGCTTTCCCCGCCGGGATCAAATGGCGCACGGTGCGCGGCACCCAGGCTGCGCAAAAGTACATTGTGTGCAACGCCGACGAAGGCGACTCCGGCACCTTTGCCGACCGCATGTTGATGGAAGGCGACCCTTTCCTGCTGATCGAAGGCATGGCCATTGCCGGCATTACCGTCGGCGCCAGCTTCGGCTACATCTATGTGCGATCGGAATATCCAGACGCCGTCGCTACTCTGCGCGCAGCGCTGAACATCGCCCGTGACGCCGGCTATCTCGGCGCCAATGTCGGCGGCAGCGGCCAGGCGTTCGATATGGAAGTGCGGGTCGGTGCCGGCGCGTACATCTGCGGTGAGGAAACCGCCCTGCTGGATTCGCTCGAAGGCAAGCGCGGGGTCGTTCGCGCCAAGCCGCCGATCCCCGCGTTGCAGGGCCTGTTCGGCCAGCCGACGCTGGTGCACAACGTGCTGACCCTGGCCTCGGCGCCGCTGATTTTGGCCAAGGGTGCGCAGTTCTATCGCGACTACGGCATGGGCCGTTCCCTGGGCACCATGCCCTTCCAGTTGGCGGGCAATGTTCGTCACGGCGGCCTGGTGGAACGGGCCTTTGGCCTGACCCTGCGCGAGTTGGTGGAAGGCTACGGCGGCGGCACTGCCAGTGGCCGACCGCTGAAGGCTGCGCAGGTGGGTGGCCCGCTTGGCGCCTGGGTGCCGCCGGCGCAATTCGACACGCCGCTGGATTACGAGGCCTTCGCCGCCATGGGCGCGATGCTCGGTCACGGTGGTGTGGTGGTGGCGGACGACACGCTAGACATGGCCCACATGGCGCGTTTCGCCATGGAGTTCTGCGCCGAGGAATCCTGTGGCAAATGCACGCCGTGCCGTATCGGCTCGACCCGGGGCGTGGAGGTGATCGACCGCTTGCTGGCCGCATCGGACCAGGGAGGTCGCGATGAGCAAGTGATCATCCTCAAGGACCTGTGCGACACGATGCAATACGGTTCGCTGTGCGCCTTGGGCGGCATGGTCTCCTTTCCGGTCGCCAGCGCCCTCAAGTACTTCCCCGCCGACTTCGGCTTGCAGCCCTCGGAGGCCGAGCAATGATCACTGTATTCGATCCGAAAACCGACATGGATCTGGGCACGCCAGCCCGTGAAAGCCAGGTGCAGGTCACCCTGAACATCGATGGTCAAACCATCAGCGTGCCCGAAGGTACTTCGGTGATGCGCGCTGCCGCATTGCTGGGCACCACCATTCCCAAACTCTGTGCCACCGACAGCCTGGAAGCCTTCGGCTCCTGCCGCATGTGCCTGGTGGAGATCGACGGTATGCGCGGCTATCCCGCGTCCTGCACCACGCCGGTCACCGAAGGCATGACCGTGCACACCCAGACGCCGAAGCTCGCGACCCTGCGGCGCAACGTCATGGAGCTGTACATCTCCGATCACCCGCTGGACTGCCTGACCTGCTCGGCCAACGGCAACTGCGAGCTGCAAACCGTGGCCGGTCAGGTCGGCCTGCGGGAGGTGCGTTACGGCTATGAAGGCGACAACCATCTGGCCGATGTGAAGGACACTTCCAACCCCTACTTCGACTACGACCCGAGCAAGTGCATCGTCTGTAACCGCTGCGTGCGTGCCTGCGAAGAAACCCAGGGCACCTTTGCCCTGACCATCACCGGGCGCGGTTTTGAATCCCGGGTGGCGGCGGCGGGCGGGGATAACTTCCTCGATTCGGAATGCGTGTCCTGCGGCGCCTGTGTACAGGCCTGCCCGACCGCCACGCTGATGGAAAAAAGCGTGGTCGAACTGGGTCAGCCCGAACACAGCGTGATCACCACCTGCGCCTATTGCGGCGTGGGCTGCTCGTTCCGCGCCGAGATGAAAGGCGACCAACTGGTGCGCATGGTCCCGGACAAGAACGGCCAGGCCAACCACGGCCACTCCTGCGTCAAGGGGCGCTTTGCCTGGGGCTACGCCACCCACCCGGATCGCATCACCAAACCTATGATCCGCAGGCACATCAACGACCCGTGGCAGGAAGTCAGCTGGGATGAGGCGGTGACCTACGCCGCCAGCGAATTCCGCCGCCTGCAGCAGAAATATGGCCGCGATTCCATCGGCGGCATCACCTCCAGCCGCTGCACCAACGAAGAAACCTACCTGGTACAAAAACTGGTGCGCGCCGCGTTCGGCAACAACAACGTCGACACCTGTGCCCGGGTCTGCCATTCGCCGACCGGTTATGGCTTGAAGCAAACGTTGGGTGAGTCCGCTGGCACCCAGAGTTTCGACTCGGTGATGCAGGCCGACGTGATCCTGGTGATGGGCGCCAACCCGAGCGATGCGCACCCGGTGTTCGCTTCGCAACTCAAGCGCCGCCTGCGTGAAGGTGCGCGGCTGATCGTCATCGACCCACGGCGTATTGATCTGGTGGACTCGGTGCATGCCCGCGCCGACTATCACTTGGCCCTGCGTCCCGGCACCAACGTCGCCATGCTCAACGCCCTGGCCCATGTGATCGTCACCGAAGGCCTGCTCAACCAGCCCTTCATCGACGCCCGCTGCGAAGGCAACGATTTCGCCCGCTGGAGCGAGTTTGTCAGCCGTGCGGAGAACTCACCGGAAGCCCTTGCCCCAGTCTGTGGGGTCGACGCCGCCGATATTCGTGCGGCCGCGCGCCTGTACGCCACCGGCGGCAACGCCGCGATCTATTACGGCCTGGGCGTCACCGAGCACAGCCAGGGCAGCACCGCGGTGATGGGCATCGCCAACCTGGCCATGGCCACCGGCAACATCGGCCGCGAAGGCGTGGGCGTGAACCCGCTGCGGGGGCAGAACAACGTGCAGGGCTCCTGCGACATGGGCTCCTTCCCCCACGAGTTGCCCGGCTACCGGCACATTTCCAACGAAGTGGTGCGCGCGCAGTTCGAGCAGGCGTGGAACGTCACGTTGCAACCCGATCCGGGCTTGCGCATTCCCAACATGTTCGAGTCGGCGCTGGCCGGCAGCTTCAAGGGCTTGTACTGCCAGGGCGAAGACATCGCCCAGAGCGACCCGAATACCCAGCACGTCACCGCGGCCCTGTCGGCCATGGAGTGCGTGGTGGTGCAGGATATCTTCCTCAACGAAACCGCCAAGTTCGCTCACGTGTTCCTGCCGGGCGCTTCGTTCCTGGAAAAAGACGGCACCTTCACCAACGCCGAGCGGCGCATCTCGCGGGTACGCAAGGTCATGGATCCCCTGGGCGGCAAGGCCGACTGGGAAGGCACGGTGGCGCTGGCCAATGCCTTGGGTTACCCGATGAACTACAAGCATCCATCGGAAATCATGGATGAAATCGCCCGCCTGACGCCGACCTTCACCAACGTCAGCTACGCCGAACTCGAGCGCCACGGCAGCCTGCAATGGCCGTGCAACGCCGAGGCACCGGACGGTACGCCGACCATGCACATCGATCAATTCGTGCGCGGCAAGGGGCGCTTCATGCTCACCGGCTACGTGCCCACCGAGGAGAAGGTCAACAGCCGCTATCCGCTGCTGCTGACCACCGGGCGCATCCTCAGCCAGTACAACGTCGGCGCCCAGACCCGGCGAACCGAAAACGTCGCCTGGCACGATGAAGACCGCCTGGAAATCCACCCGACCGACGCCGAGAGCCGTGGCATCAACGAAGGCGACTGGGTCGGCATCGGCAGCCGCGCCGGGCAGACCGTGCTGCGCGCGCGGGTCACTGAACGAGTGGCGCCGGGCGTGGTGTACACCACCTTCCACTTCCCGGAATCGGGGGCCAACGTTATCACCACCGACAACTCCGACTGGGCCACCAACTGTCCGGAGTACAAGGTCACGGCCGTGGAGGTCAGCCGCGTGTACCACCCTTCGGAGTGGCAAAAACGCTTCCAGGAATTCACCGAAGAACAGCACCGCTTGCTCAAGGAACGCCGTCATGCCCGTGGCGATAAGGCAGAGGTGCGCCGATGAGCACCGAAAACCTGATCAAGATGGCCAACCAGATCGCCCAGTACTTCGCCAGCGAACCGGACCGGCAACAGGCAGTACTGGGTGTGCGTAATCATCTGCAGATGTACTGGACGCCGGGCATGCGCAAGGAGCTGCTGGCCTGGCAGACCGAGCATCATGGCGCGGATATGCACCCGCTGGCGCAAGAGGCGGTCAGTGGAGCGGGTTGGGAGGCTTAGCCTGCTGGCGGAAAACCTGTAGGAGCGAGCATGCTCGCGATGGACTCGAGAACGCCGCGGGGTGCCAGGCTTCCCGCGTTATCGTTAACGACCATCGCGACGGTGCGACGATTCGACATGCTCGCTCCTACAGGGTTATGTATCAATTTTGAATGCAGCTTTCGTCTTTGAGGTAGCGCGACAACTCATGTTGCCGCTGACAACCAAGCAACAGCCAAAGCAGTACCCTGGCTTTACGCGGACATAGAAATCCCGCCATCGATGCACCCTTGCGAATCAAATCCATCTCACTGCCGTGAAAACCATAGCTGGCTTGCGCGGTAGAGCCGGAACCGGTGCGAGTCGCGATGATGACCGGGATACTTTCGGCGACGTGCTCAATCACGGTCGCCCAGCTCTGCGAGACATGTCCGGCGCCGAAACCGGCTATCACCAGCCCGTCATAACCGAGGGTGAGGGTGCTTTCCAGAAACAGCGTGTCGGCCGAGAGGGATGCCTCGAGCATCGCAACCTTCTGTGTTGTCTGGTGTGGCAAAGGCAAAACCGTGCGCTGAGCCGGCGCACGCAGGTAGTGAACGCGGTCTTCCATGATCAAGCCTGTAGGCCCCACGACCGGAGAGGTAAACGCCTGCAGCGCCAGCGAATCGGTTTTGCGCACGCGTCTCGCTTGATGAATCTCCCCGTTCATAACGACATGAACGCCCCGCCGCCGGCTATTCTCGGACAGCGCTACGCGGCATGCATCCAGCAGATTCGCTGGCCCCTCGGCCCCCGGCTGTGCTGCCGAGCGCATCGCACCGGTCAGCACCAGCGGCGCGTCGTGAGGCCACAGGTAATCGAAAAAAACTGCCGTTTCTTCGAGTGTGTCGGTGCCTTGGATCAACACGACACCCACGGCGCCTTGTTTGATTTGAAATTCTGCCCAAGACAATACGTTCAGTAAAAGTTCGAAATCCAGTGAAGCGCTGGGAAGCAGTCCAAGGGTTTCAACGGTCACCCGGGCAAGCGTCGTCAATTGCGGAACGGACGCCAGTAGAGTCTCGCCGCTGACGGTCGGGATAACGCCTTCACCAGCATTCCTGGCTTGCATGCTCACTGTGCCACCGAGCGCCGCGATAGCTAGTTTGGGCAGATCCATGTGATACCTCACGTGTTCAGGAAAAGAGGTGGCTGTACCCGGTTCAAGACGGGGACAGCCGAAGGGGCGGGGGCATTTACTCCGCGACAAGAACGCCGATCAGCGGCACGATCAACAACGTGCTGATGGCCATGGACAGGACATTGCCGATGTAGGCATGCATGTCGGCCGGCAATCGCTTGGCAATCGCACAGGCCAGGGGCGGTGCGATCAATGCCCCCAGCAACGCACTCGAGCCGATCACCAGCCCACTGCCACCATGGGTCAGGATCGCAGCGGGCACCACTGACACCAGAGGCACGTAAGTGGGGTACCAGCCGCGCAACATCCATTGTCGACGCCACACCAGCACCCCGATGGCCGAGCTCAGCGCTTGTGCAGCAATGATATGAAGCAATAGTCCCGACCCGTACGCCGGGCTGATCGGGTTCATCGCGTACGCCAGCAATACCCCCAGTAACAAGCCAAGACTGGCCAGTTCATTGCCAAAGAATGGCGCTTCGGAAAAGTCTGCCAAGACCCGGCGCAGGCTCCAGACGACCCCGTAGTCGGGCGCTTTGGTGACGGGCGCGGGAGACTTGGCGGGTGGTATCACGGACTGCTCGGACTTCATCAGACCGGGTCGATAGCGGCACAGTAGAAATGCCACGACGCTGGCGACCGCCATGCCCAGCACATTGCCGATCACCGCTGGCAACCCCAAGGGGTTACACAGGTAATTAACGATCAACAGGCACATGGGTGTGACGAGTACGGCCCCCATGATTGCGCCGTTGATCGTGACCTTCCAGCCCCTGCCAAACATCAGCACCATCGCCGCTGGCAGCGACACGAACGCGGCGAATGTCGGTTGCCAGCTGGTGGCGGTCACCGTCCAGCCCCACAGCACGTTACTCAGCAACAACCCGAGCAACGAACTGGTGATCAGCCACGGCCATAACCCGGTGCCGTAGGCAATGCTGAAGCCTTGCCAGGCTCTGCCCGTTCGATTCGCCCAATAGGCGAGATAGGCGCCCGCCAAGAGTCCGATCGAGGCGAACTCGTGTTTGTAGAACGCCACCTCGCTGATGTCGCCAAGCAGCCAGCGCAACCAGGCACTCGGCTGGGAAAGGCTCGACACCATGTCGCTGTAACTCGGCCAATGCGCGGCCCAGAGCGAGCGATAGGTGAATGAAAGCCAGATGATCAGCAATGTCGCGCCGACCAGCATCAGGATGACCGCCATATCAAATGGCGATCTGTGGGCAATGCGGTTTTTGTCGGTAGTCGTTTGCATGTCAGGTCTCCCCTATCAGCGTGGGAGACATGGGTGTTGGGTGTAGCCGAGCATCTGATCGTAGAGGTCGGCTCTACGGTCACGATGCAGATCGTTCAGGTTGTTCCAGATGGGGGCGCTGCGGGAGCTGGTCAGGTCAATATCGGCATACAGGATTTCCTCCTGGTCTGCCGAGGCTACGGCGCCAATCGGCCAGCCATTGGTGCCAGCGATCAGCGAGCATCCGAGGTAGCGGGCACCTCGTTCCTCACCGATCCGGCTGGCAGCGGCGATAAACACATTGTTTACGTGCGCCGCTGTCATCGTCAGGTACGACGCCATGCATTTGCCGGCATCGTCGAACAGCGGCGGCGGTGTCCAGACCCAGTTATTGGGACTGCAAATGATGTCGGCGCCTTGTTGACTCAGGATGCGTGGCACCTCGGGGAACCAGATATCCCAGCAAATCAACATGCCGATTCGACCAATCGGCGTATCAAAAACCGGAAACCCCAGATCGCCGGGTGTGAACCAGAGTTTCTCCAGGTTCCACAAATGCGCCTTTCGATACTTGCCGATAAAACCGTCAGGGCCGACCAACATCGCGGTGTTGAACAGTCGCATGCCGTCGCGCTCCGCCAGGCCGGCCACGAGGTAGACGTTGTGCCTGCAGGCAAAATCGATCCACAGTTGCGCGCTTGGCCCGCCGGGTATCAACTGCGCATGTGCAAAGGCATCCTGCCGACTGCTGAAGAAATAACCGGTGCTGGACAGCTCAGGCAGCACGATAAGATTCGCACCGCCGTTGACCGCCTCCAGCGCCAATTCCAGGCTGCGACACAGATTTGCATCACAATTTTCAATGCCGACTTGTGGATCGAATTGCACGACTGCTACACGCACAGGGCTTGTTGGCTCGCTCATTTCGGGTGACCTCTTTTTATTTTTTTTCACGCTGTTTAATTGCGTGTTTATGAGAGTCGAAATGCCAGCGGGTGTAAGTCAGATGCTTCCGGTAGGGCTGTAGCCTGTGTCCGAAGATGTATGAGGGAGTTTCTTTAGTTTGATTCGGAAAAAGGGTCTGCATTTGCAGGCCCTTTTTGTGTGTGAAGAGCCCTCAAGTTCCCCCCCCTGTGGGAGCGGGCTTGCCCGCGAAGAGGCCAGTACTTTCAACGGGGATGCCGACCGGGCGAGCGCCTTCGCGGGCAAGCCCGCTCCCACAGGGTATGCATCGTTCTCGAGTTCCTGTTTTGATCACTCGATCTCAATCGGCCCCTTGGTCCCGGCATCACTGTCCGTCCAGTAATCCTCGCCCGTCAGCCGCCGATCACCTTGAAGCGTGAAGGTAAGTTTGCCCTGGTGAAATTGCAGGGTGCCGTCGGTGCGTTTGGCGTCAACCCGTTTGCCGTTCACCCAGACCTGTTCCTTGGCATCGATGCGGATGGTGGCCACTGTCGCGCCTGCATCGCTTTTGGCTACCCACTGGCCGGCATAGGGCGTCTGGGTCGTCGAGTTGTCGGTGGCGGGGTTGGTGAAACCGGCCTTGGCGTTTTCCGCCTTGCTTTTGTGGATATCACAGCCCTGGGTCTCGCTGACCTGGGTGCAGCCCGATTGCTCGAGTTGCTTGCGGTACTTGTCGTTGATGGCAAACGCCGGGGATTGCGCGGTCAGCAGGATTGCCAGCACTGGCAGGATGATTCTGTTCATGATTGCCCTCTTATTGATCAACAACTTGGTCATTGGCTGCGAACAGTATGGTGGGATGGAGCGGTGACCCATGCCTGCGGACGGCGTTCCGACGAGGGCGCCGCGGGGTGCCAGGGTTCCCGCGTTATCGTTAACGACCATCGTCGGAACGCCGCCCGGAGCGTGCTCGCTCCTACAGGGGGTGTTAGAGCAGGTGTTGGGAGATCAGCTTGGAGATCTCGACCATCGAGGTCTTGCCGGTGAACTCGAATTTTACTTTGCCCAATGACGAAAAGTAGATTTCCAGCTCGGAATCCAGGTCGAACGTCCCCGAAGTTTCCACCGAATACGCCACGATGTTTTTGTATGGCAACGAGGTGAAGTCTTTCTTGCTGCCGGTGATGCCTTGTACGTTCACCGCAATGATGCGCTTGTTGGTGAACACCACGCCGTCGCGCATGGACTTGTAGGAATCGATGACCTGTTCGCCGTCGAGCAAAAGGTCGGCAACGCGTTCGGCGTATTCCGCATTTTGCTTGAGCTTGAAGAATCCCTTGTTGTTGAAGTCGATCATTGGCCTCTCCCTGATTGTCAAAAAGTGCATCTAAGCACGACTTCATGCCATCGGCTGCCTTACTTTTCTCCGCCGGTCGCGCGTACCGCACTCTCGATCGCCTGCACGCTGATCGCCGCAAAGATCGCGGTGAGCAGCACGCCGTTGAACCCCAGCAATATCGCGAGTATTCGCGACATCGGCAGTTTCGGCACGAGTTCGCCGTAGCCGATGGTCAACCCGGTCACGAAACCGAAGTAAATGCCGTCGAAAGCGTCCCAGCCTTCCAGGTAGCTGATGATCAGGCCGCAGATGACGATGACGACCAGCATGGTGGAAAAAATCGGCCAGACAATTCGCAGGTAGTAACCTACGGCTTTGTAGAACTCTCGACGGATGTGCGAGGTATGGGTGGGCTTCATGTCATGGGTATCCTGGGGGCGGCGGATCATTTCGTGACAGACGCAATCGCCACTTCACTTTAGCCTGTGTCGCCGTCAGCTGCGCTATCATCGCCCGCCTCTGTATCTTCAAGAGTTTGTATCCCGGATGTCCCAAGCGCAGGCAATACCCGATGCCCCTCAATCGCTGCCACCCGTGCTGGCCGGCCCGCTGTTGCGACGCCTGGAACCCACGCGGCTGGTGCTGTGGCTGGTGGGCTCGCGGGCGCTGGAGCTGACGCTACGCTTGCAGGGCGTGGGCGATATTCGCCTCGATGCCGCGCAGTGCACGGTCGTTGCGGTGGGTACCCATGGGTTTGTGCACCTGATTGATGTGGCGCTGGACGTTGCCCTGCCCTGCGATGAATTGATCGAATACGACCTGCTGATCGATGACGGGACCGGCATCGCCACCTGGGCGCCGCATCTGTTGTATGGCGACGCCACTGCGCCGAACTTTGTCCTGCGCGCTCGCGTCGATCAGTTGCTGCACGGCTCCTGCCGCAAACCCCATCACCCGGCCTCCGACGGGCTGCTGTGTGTCGACGAGCTGTTGGCGCAAGACCATCCGGCCACGGACCGTCCGGCGCTGCTGATGATGAGCGGCGATCAGGTCTACGCCGATGATGTTGCCGGGCCGACCCTGCGGGCGATCCATGCCTTGATCGAACGCCTGGGGTTGTTCGGTGAGCATCTGGAGGGCGCCGTGGTCAGCGACAGCGCCGAGCTTTACGGGCACGCGGCCTGTTATTACCACCGCGCGGATTTGTTACCGGCGCTGGAGAGCAACGAAACCCTGCGCGAGCGCTTTTTCGGCGGTGCGCGCAAGCCGATTTTCACCAGCAGCAGTGCCGACAATCACCTGGTGACGTTCGCCGAAGTCATGGCCATGTACCTGTTGGTCTGGTCGCCGACGCCCTGGACCCTGATCGCGCCAAAACCGCCGAAACTGATCAAGGAGCGGCGCGAGCGGTATGCCCTGGAACAGACGCGCATCGACGGATTCAAGGCCGGCCTGGGCAAGGTCGCCCGAGCCCTGGCGCACGTGCCGACGCTGATGATTTTCGACGACCACGACATTACCGACGACTGGAATCTTTCCGCGCAGTGGGAGGAAACGGCCTACGGCCATCCGTTTTCCAAACGCATCATCGGCAATGCGCTGCTTGCCTACATGTTGTGCCAGGGCTGGGGCAACAATCCGGATGCCTTCACCGCTGTCCTGGAAAAGACCCGTTTGCTCAGCGCCACCGGCGATGATCGCTACCTCGACAGCGATGTCCAGGACGCTTTGATCGATGAGCTGCTGCGCTTCCAGCATTGGCATTACGTGCTGCCCACCACACCGGCCATGGTGGTGCTCGATACCCGTACCCGGCGCTGGCGCAGCGAGATGAACCTCAAGCAACCGTCGGGCCTGCTGGACTGGGAAGCCCTCTGCGAACTGCAGCAGGAGCTGCTCGATCACCCCTCGGCGATCATCGTGTCGCCGGCACCGATCTTCGGCGTCAAACTGATTGAAACCGTGCAAAGAGTGTTCAGCTGGCTGGGCTATCCACTGCTGGTGGACGCCGAGAACTGGATGGCCCATCGCGGCGCGGCCCAGGTGATCCTGAACATCTTCCGCCACTCGCGCACGCCGGGTAACTATGTGGTGCTGTCCGGCGATGTGCATTACTCCTTCGTCTACGAAGTGCTGATCCGCCACCGCAAGGCCGGCCCGCGCATCTGGCAGATCACCAGCAGCGGGATCAAGAACGAATTTCCACCGACCCTGCTGGAGTGGTTCGACCGCCTCAATCGCTGGCTGTACTCACCGCGCTCGCCGCTGAACTGGCTGACCAAGCGCCGACGCATGCGCATCGTGCCGCACGTGCCCGAACATGCCGAAGCGGGCGAGCGACTGTGGAATTCGGCGGGGATCGGCCAGGTGTACTTCAATGAACAAGGGCAGCCCCGGGATATTTTTCAGCACAACGCCAATGGTTCGCCGAAGACGCGGATGGTGGCGCCTGCAAACGATGACTGAGGGGCTGTACGGAGAACCTGTGGGAGCGACGGTGCGGCGATCCGACCTGCTCGCGAAGACTGCTTAACATTCAGCATTTATGCTACCTGATACACCGCTTTCGCGAGCAGGCTCGCTCCCACAGTTTGATCGGTGTCGCTCATGGACCTCACCCGAACCCTGATCATCGGTAACTCCGGCTCCGGCAAGAGCTGGCTGGCGCAACGCCTGGCCGAGCGATTGCAGGTGCCATGGACCGATCTCGACCGCATTCACTGGCTGTCCGACGAACACAGCATCCCCCGCCCCCGCGCTGAAGCCTTGGCCATGGCGCGGGTCGCGGCCGAGCAAGAACGCTGGGTGATCGAAGGCGTGTATGGCTGGATCGCCAGCGAACTGCTGCCCCGCACGACGACGCTGATCTGGTTGAGCGTTGCCGACGAGGTTTGCGTCGCCAACATCCGCCAACGTGAAGCCAACGACGACGAACGCCTGATCGCCCTGCTGGAGTGGGCGGGGAGCTATCGCCAGCGCGATGGGTCCAGCGGATATACGGCCCATCGGCAGCTGTTCGAAGGGTTTGACGGTTGCAGAATTCAATTGATGGACTGGACTGAAATCACCGATTTTGCCAGCGCAATGCACTACGCCGATTGATTTATCTTCACGGCTTCTCATCAGATAAGGACTACAGCGTTCTCGGAAACGTCCCGAGAAGGTTTCGACGATACTCAGGAGAAGCGTTGATGCGCCAATTGCATAACGACCATTCGGAGCTATCGCCTTGTCAACCTGTACTGATTTCTGTACGTTCCTTGCATCGAGCGAGGATTTCACCATGCACACCATCAATTACACCACCGCACGCGCGCACCTGGCTGAAACCATGGATCGCGTCAATGAAGACCGCACCCCACTACTGGTCACCCGCCAGAAAGGCGAGCCGGTGGTGATGATGTCGCTGGCGGAATACAACGCCCTTGAGGAGACCGCCTACCTGCTTCGCTCCCCCGCCAACGCTGAACGCCTGATCAAGTCGATTGGCAACCTGCGCGCCGGGAAAACCAAGTCTCGGCAACTCATTGAAGAATGAATATCGAGTTCACTCCTGAAGGCTGGGACGACTACCTTTGGTTTCAGCAAAACGATAAGGCGGGACTCAAACGCATCAACCTGCTGATCAAAGCCATCCTGCGTGAACCGTTCGAGGGTCTCGGAAAACCGGAACCGCTCAAACACAACTTGAGCGGCTTCTGGTCGCGCCGGATAACGGCTGAACATCGCTTGGTCTACACCATCGAAGACGGTGAGTTATGCGTTGTCATGTGCAGATACCACTACTGAACTCACTCCCCTGACAATCATCTCCACCTCCCGCTCATCAATCGTCAGCGGCGGCAACAAACGAATGGTTTGCCCCCGCGTCACGTTGATCAGCAGCCCGTGGTCCCGGGCGGCGATCAGGCTCAGGTCGCGGATCGGTTGCTTGAGTTCGATGCCGATCATCAGGCCCTGGCCACGGATCGCCAGGACGTTCGGTTGGTCCGCCAATTCCATGCGCAACCTGCTTATCAGGCGTTCGCCCTGAAGCCGGGCATTTTCCAGCAAGCCTTGCTCCTCGATGATGTCCAGCACCGTGCAACCGACCCGACAGGCCAGCGGGTTGCCGCCGAAGGTGCTGCCGTGACTACCGGGGGTAAAGAGTTCGGCGGCTCTGCCACGGGCCAGGCAGGCGCCGATCGGGACGCCGTTACCCAGGCCTTTGGCCAGGGTCATCACATCCGGGACGATGCCTTCGTGCTGGAACGCGAACCACTGCCCGGTACGGCCGATGCCGGTCTGGATTTCATCCAGCATCAACAACCAGGAGCGCCGGTTGCAGAGCTCGCGCACGGCTTTCAAGTAACCGGGTGGTGCCAGCTGCACACCGCCTTCGCCCTGGATCGGCTCCATCAGGATGGCCACGATGCGCGAGCCGTGATCCTGGCGCACCTTGTCCAGTGCCTTGAGGTCGCCGAACGGCACTTTGACGAAGTCCCCTGGCAACTTGTTGAAACCCAGGCGCACCGCCGGGCCATCGCTGGCGCACAGGGTGCCGAGGGTGCGGCCGTGGAAAGCGTTTTCCATGACCACCACCAAGGGTTGCTCGATGCCTTTGTGCCAGCCATGCAGGCGGGCAATTTTCAGCGCCGTTTCATTGGCCTCGGCCCCGGAGTTGTTGAAGAACGCCCGGTCCATGCCTGACAGTTGGGTCAGTTTGCGCGCCAGGCGTTGCTGCCAGTCGATGCTGTAGAGGTTGGAAGTGTGCAGCAACAGGCCGGCCTGTTCGCTGATCGCCGCGACGATTTTCGGGTGAGAGTGGCCGACGTTGGTCACCGCCACCCCGGCCACCGCGTCCAGGTATTCACGACCGGCCTGGTCCCACAGGCGCGTGCCCAGGCCCTTGTGGAAACTCAAGGCCAAGGGTTGGTAAGTGCTCATCAGGCAGGCGGCGGTCATGACATCAAGCTCCATCAAGGGTCAGTGTTTTTGCAGTATGGTTAGCCACCTGAACTGGATAAATACTGCAATACTTCAATCATTTTAAAGTTGAGCTTGATAATGGACCTGTTCCAGGCAATGACCGTCTACGTCAAGGTGGTGGAAACCGGCAGCATGACGAGCGCCGCTGCGCAGTGCAAAATGTCCACGACCATGGTCGGCAACCACCTCAAGGCCCTCGAGCAGCGCCTGGGCGTGCGCCTGCTCAACCGCACGACCCGGCGCCAGCGGTTGACCGAATTTGGCGTTGCGTATTACCAGCGCTGCCTCGAAGTGTTGGGGCTGGTGGCTGATTCCGAACGCCTGGCCGAGCAAGCGCTGGATGAACCCAGCGGCACGTTGCGCATCTCGGCGCCCTTGACCTTCGGCACGGAAAAACTGGCACCCGCCCTGAGCGAATTCGCCCTGCTCTACCCCAGGGTAAAACTCGACGTGATGCTCACCAACCGGCGTCCGGACCTGCTGGAAAACGGACTGGACGTGGCCTTTCGCCTGGGCGCTATCGAGGCGTCCAACCTGATCGCCCGCCCGCTGCTCGACTACACCCTGACCATGTGCGCATCGCCGGCGTATGTGGCCCGTCGCGGCGCACCGCAAACCCCTGAAGACCTGCGCCACCACGATTGCCTGTCCTTCGCCTATCCGGCTGGCGATGACTGGCATTCGGTGGAGAAAGAATGGCGCCTGGCCGGCCCGGAAGGCGAAGTCACGGTAGCGGTCAGCGGACCGATGCTGATCAACAGCTCGGCAGGGCTGCATCAGGCGGCGCGAACCGGCATGGGTATCGTGATGTTGCCCGATGTCCTGGTCGAGCAAGACATCCAGGACGGCAAACTGCTGGCCTTGATGCCCGGATTCAACCCGCCGAGCCGGCCGATGCACCTGATGTATGCCCAGGATCGCTACCGCCTGCCGAAATTGCGACGTTTCGTCGACTTCGCCGTGCAGATGTGGGGCAAGCACTAGCAGCCTCGCCGAGCCTTGGACTAATCTCCCTGACTGAGCAGGTCATTGGCTATCAGGCGTGTGCCAGGGAGAGCAGCGATGGGAGAAGCATCGAGTATCGAACCCTTGAAGTTCAATGTCTCGGACATGAACGAAGGCATGCTGCACACCATCATGGAACTGGTCAGCGACGGAATATGGGACTGGAACGCCAACACCGGCTTCGTCTACCGCAACGCCCGTTGGTACGAAATGCTCGGCTACACGCCGCACTCCCTGGATAACAACGTGTTGACCTGGGAAAACATCATCCACCCCGATGATTTCCCGCAGGTGATGGCTCTGTTCGATGACTACCTGAGTCAGCGCACGCCCGTGTATCAGGCCGAGTACCGCTGCCGCACGCATGATGGCCGTTATATCTGGATCGAAGACCGCGGCCACGTGCTGGCACGCAATGCCGACGGTTCAGTGGCGCGGATGGTCGGTGCCCACCGCAGCATCGAAGACAAGAAGCGCCTGCTCGAAGCCCTCGAACGGCGCAATCAATCCCTTGAGGCCCTCGTTGAAGAACGCACCCGCGAGCTGTCCAGCGTCAATCAGCAACTGCAGAGGCAACTGGAAGAAAATCGTAAGTTGGCTGAAACCGATGCCCTGACGTCGACTGCCAATCGATATCGCCTGGATCAGGCCCTGCGCCAGGAATGCGAGCGGTCCCAGCGCTTTCGCCAGCCGTTGTCACTGATCGCCATGGACATCGACGATTTCAAGAGCATCAACGATCACTACGGCCATGCACTGGGCGATGCCGCCTTGATTCAGGTGGTCGAACGAGTCAAGCGCAGTTTGCGTGCGGGGGATGTGCTGGCCCGTTGGGGCGGCGACGAATTCATCGCGGTACTGCCCGATACCTCGCTGGCTGAGGCCAGGACCCTGGCCGAAGCCATCCGCCAGGGTCTATCGGAGATGCCATTGGTGGGCGACTTTCACGTGAGCATGAGTTTCGGCGTGGTCCAGCGCTTCGAGGAGGAGCAACAGAGCGGCCTGATGGCCAGGGCCGATCAGGCACTGTATCGGTCGAAAGTCGCCGGCAAGAATGTGATCAGCGGATAACCGCCGTCACATCCCCGTCTTCACCAGCACCGGTTTTTCCTGATAGCGATCCGGGTACAGCTGCTTGAGCTGTGCCACCTTTGGCAAGTCATTGATCACGATGTAGGGATAGGTCGGGTGCTCGGTCAGGAAGTCCTGGTGTTCTTCTTCGGCCGGATAAAAACCGTTGAAGCTCTCCAGCTTGGTCACGATCGGCTTGTCGAACGAATGCGCGGCATCGAGCTGGGCAATGTAGGCCTGGGCGACCCGTTGCTGTTCGCTGCTCTTGGTAAAGATCGCCGAGCGGTATTGGGTGCCGGTGTCGGGCCCCTGGCGGTTGAGTTCGGTCGGGTTGTGGGCCACGGAAAAGTAGATCTGCAACAAGGTACCGTAGCTGACCTGGCTTGGGTCGAAGGTCACTTCCACCGATTCCGCATGCCCGGTACTGCCGCTGCTGACGCGTTCGTACTGCGCCGTGTTGGCTGCGCCACCGGCGTAACCGGAGACGGCATTTTTCACGCCTTTGACATGCTGGAACACCCCTTGCACACCCCAGAAGCAACCACCGGCGAACACCGCGGTTTCGCTGCGGGCCTGGGTGGTTTCGTCGAGGGCCGGCGGGGGTAGGAGAACGCCTTCTTCAGCCCCGCCCAGGGAAAATGCCGAGCATTGGCCGATGATGCCGGCAGCGGCCAGACCCAACAGCGTGCGGCGCCAGGTGAAAAGATTTTTCATGTCACAGACTCCTGGGAAATTCAGACGGCTTTGGGCTCGAACTTGAGCGCCAGACCGTTCATGCAGTAACGCAAACCGGTCGGTTTCGGCCCGTCGTCGAAGACATGGCCCAGATGCCCGCCGCAACGCCGGCAGTGCACCTCTTCGCGCGACATGCCGTAGGAACGGTCCTGGCGAGTGGCCACGGCCTTGTCCAGCGGCGCCCAGAAACTCGGCCAGCCGGTATGGCTATCGAACTTGGTCGCCGATGAGAACAGCGGCAACTGGCACCCGGCGCAGAGGAATGTGCCGTCGCGGTGCTCATTGTTCAGCGGGCTGCTGTAGGCCCGTTCAGTGCCTTCTTCGCGGAGGATTTCGTACTGTTCGTCGCTCAGGATGGCGTGCCATTCGCTGTCGCTGTGGGTCACTTCGAACGCCTCGGCGGCGCTGGCATCGCTGATCAATGCCGTGCCTGTGGAAAACTTCGGCAACAGGCCGATTGCCAGGGCTGCCACCCCCAGCCCGCCGCTCGCGAGAAGAAATTGCCGTCGTGAAAACATGCTCGTCTCCAAAAATCCAGGGGTGTTTCATGGAACACAGCCTAGGCTTTGGGTGATCGCCAAATCCTCACGGGAAGTTAAACAATTCGTGATAACTCGGGCCACGAAAAACCCGCACAATGGACCCTTCACTGACTTCACTGACTTGACTGACTTAATTGTAGGAGCTGCCGCAGGCTGCGATCTTTTGATCTTGTTTTTTTAAATCAAAGTCAAAAGATCGCAGCCTTCGGCAGCTCCTACAGTGAGTGGCATTACGCACATTGCGCCGAAGGATTGAAGTGGATGGAACAGACCAAACGCGTCCTCGTGGTCGAGGACGACCTGCATATCGCCGACCTGATTTGCCTGCACCTGCGTGACGAGCAGTTCGAGGTGGTGCACAGCGCCGACGGCAATGAAGGCATGCGCCTGCTGCAGCAAGGCAACTGGGATGCGCTGATCCTCGACCTGATGCTGCCCGGTGTCGACGGCCTGGAAATCTGCCGCCGCGCCCGCGCCATGGCCCGCTACACGCCGATCATCATCACCAGTGCGCGCTCCAGCGAAGTGCACCGGATCCTCGGCCTGGAGCTCGGTGCCGACGATTACCTGGCCAAGCCATTTTCCATGCTCGAACTGGTGGCCCGGGTCAAAGCTTTGCTGCGCCGGGTGGATGCCATGTCACGCAACCTGAAGATGGACGCCGGCAGCCTGCTCATCGACGGACTGGCCATTGACCCGATCACCCGCGAAGTGTCCCAGGGCGGCCGACGCCTGGACCTCACACCCCGGGAGTTCGACTTGCTGTACTTCTTCGCCCGCCAGCCGGGCAAGGTGTTTTCGCGCATGGACCTGCTCAACGCCGTCTGGGGCTATAGCCACGAAGGCTATGAGCACACGGTCAACACCCACATCAATCGCCTGCGCGCCAAGATCGAGGCCGACCCGGCGCAACCGGTGCGCATCCTCACGGTCTGGGGCCGCGGCTACAAGTTCGCCACCGGGGAGGAATCGCCGCCATGAGGCTGACCCTGACGCAGCGCCTGTCCCTGGTGTTCGCCGTGCTACTGCTGGTGTGCTGCGGCACCTCGGCGTGGCTACAGGTGCGTTCCAACCAGATGCATGAACAGGAAGTGGTGCAAGGGTTGTCCCGGGACCTGGCGCAGCACATCGCCAGTGACACGGTGCTGATGGACACCCAGGGCCTGATGCCCAATGCCGTGCGGGATCTGTTCAGCAAGCTGATGCAGGTCAACCCCAGTGTCGAGGTGTACCTGTTGGACACCGAGGGCAAGATTGTCGGCAGTGCCGCGCCCGAAGGCAGGATTCGACGCGAGCGTGTCGACCTGGCGCCAATCCAGCGCCTGCTCAGGGGCGACGCCCTGCCGATTACCGGTGATGATCCGCGCAGCGTCGACGCGCGCAAGGTGTTCAGCGCCGCACCGTTGAAGGTCAATGGCAAGGCCGTCGGGTATCTCTACGTGGTGCTGCTGGGCGAAGACCATGATCGCCTGGCCGAACGGGGCGCCACCAGTGCTGCACTCAATACCGCCCTGATGTCCATTGGATTGGTTGCGCTGTTGTGCCTGATTGCCGGTCTCACCGCGTTTGCGCTGATCACCCGGCCATTGCGCCGCCTCACCGAAACCGTCAGCCAGTTCGACATCGATGGCGTCCCGGTGACGCCGGCCCTGCCCGTCCCGCTGGAAAAAGTCGCCAGCCACGATGAAATTGCTGTTCTCGACGCTGCCTTCCGGCAGATGCAGGCGCGTTTGGGCGAACAATGGCGCTCATTGACCCGCCAGGACCAGGAACGCCGCGAACTGGTGGCAAACATCTCCCACGATCTGCGTACGCCGCTGGCCTCGTTGCACGGCTATCTGGAAACCCTGTCGCTCAAGGACGCCACGCTGTCCGCCACCGACCGCCGCCGCTACCTGGGCATCGCCCTTGATCAAAGCCGCAAGGTCGGCGGGCTGGCGCAGTCGCTGCTGGAACTGGTGCGCCTGGAACATGGTTTTGTGCAACCGGTGCTGGAGCGTTTTTCGCTGACCGACCTGGTCCAGGACATTTTCCAGAAGTTCGAACTGACGGCCGAGGCGCGGCAGGTTGAATTGAAGGCCACGTTCGCCCCCAACGTTTCTGCAGCTTGCGCTGACCTGGGATTGATCGAGCGGGTGTTGACCAATCTTTTCGACAACGCGTTGCGCCATACACCGCCAGGTGGCGAGATCGAACTGGGTTTGCGTCCCCAAGGCTCGTTCATTGAAGTGACTGTCAGCGACACTGGCCCTGGTATCGCTCCCGAATTGCGCGAGGGTCTGTTTTTGCGGCCGTTCAATATCGGTGGCGCACGGCGCGATGGCGGGCTGGGGTTGCGTATTGTGCACCGCATCCTGCAATTGCATGGGCTTGAGATTCAGTTGATCGACAGGCCGGGGCGTGGGGCGACGTTTCGGTTTTTGTTGCCGATCGATGAACAGACTGCGGCGGGATTGGCGGAGCGGTCGATGAACCTGAATACCCCTCGGCAAGTCTGAAAAGTCAGGGCGCCTGACAAACCGCTTTCGCGAGCAGGCTCGCTCCCACAGGGGATTTGCGTCGTACACAGAATTTGTGGCAACCCGAATCAACTGTGGGAGCGAGCCTGCTCGCGAATAGGCCAGCTCGAACAACCGAGCATTCAGGTCAGTCCCGATAATCCGGCGCCACACGCTCCAGCAATCTCAGCAACGCCGCCCAGGCCAGTTGCATGGCATCTGGATCATTGAGCTCACCCTCCTCCAGCGCCCGTCCCGGCTCATTGAACTGCCGCTCGGTATGCGCGCAAACCTCGGGCGACGGCAACACCAGCTCCCCGGCAGCCATGGCTGCCAACTGAATGTCGCAGGCCTTTTCCAAGTAATACATGCGCATGAACGCCTGCCCCACCGTCTCCCCCCACCGTCAGCAAACCGTGATTGCGCAGCATCAGCACCGGCTTGTCGCCCATGTCCGCCACCAGCCGCTATTCGCTCATGTCCAGCGCCACGCCTTCGTAGTCGTGGTAGGCCACACGGTTGTAGAACTCCATGGAAATCTGGTTCACCGGCAACAGCCCGCACTTCAACGCCGCCATCGCGCAACCGGATTTTGTGTGCGTGTGCAACACGCATTGCGCGTCTTCACGAGCACCGTGAATGGCGCTGTGAATCACGAAACCGGCCGGGTTCACCGGGTACGGCGACGGTTCCACCGCGTTGCCATCGAGGTCGATTTTCACCAGGTTCGACGCCGTGATCTCATCGAACATCAGCCCGTAGGGGTTGATCAGGAAGTGATGCTCCGGCCCCGGAATGCGCACTGAGATGTGGGTGAAGATCAAATCGGTCATGCGAAAATGCGCTGCTGGCCCTGGTCAGCGCATTGATCTGGGTGCTGTTGAAAATGACCCGCGTGAACCGACTGGTAGGCTGAGATCACTATGAACACCCATCGTACAAGCCTGAGTACCCGCCTGCTGGCCGTGGTCGCCATGGCCTTCATGCTGTTCCCGTTGCTGACGGTCATCCCGGTGTCGTTCACCAGCAAGCGTTTCCTGTCGATGCCCCAAGGCAATTGGTCGCTGCGGCATTACGAAGCGCTGATGAGCAACCCTGACTGGTTCAATGCCATCAGCCAAAGCCTGACCATCGCCTTTGCCACGAGCATCATCGCGACCTTGCTGGCCGCCAGCTTC